>CAYZLU010000415.1:0-2418 GCA_964479285.1 uncultured Planctomycetales bacterium
ACCCGCCGCCCCTATAAAACACCGTCACGCAATACCATCAAATTCTTCTGCAAAAGGATAATGTCTGCGGACTCCTTGGCGATATCAACGGCATTATTAACGGAAATCCCCACGTCTGCCGCTTTCAGGGCCGGCGCGTCATTAATGCCGTCCCCTAAATAACCCACGGTATGATTATTTCGATGCAAGGCATGGATGACGCGCTCTTTTTGTAAGGGCGAGAGCCTGGCAAAAACCGTCGTTGTCTTGACTAATTCCTTAAGCTGGTCATCAGTGATTTTTTCCAACTGGTCACCGGTCAAAAGCCCTTTGATATCAAGCCCCACCTCGCTGCAAATCTTTTTGGTGACCAAGGCATTGTCTCCCGTGAGCACTTTAAGTTCAATGCCTAATTTCCTCAATACCTCGATGGTTTTACGGGCCGTTGGTTTGGGCGGATCGAGAAAGGCGATGTACCCTTTTAAAACAAGGTCCCGCTCATCATCCTTGGAATAAACGTCCTTATTGGCCTCCATGTCCTTATAAGCAACGGCCAAAACCCTGAAACCATCAGCACTTAAGGAGTCATACTCTTCCCTTAAATCCGTCATGACAATCTGATCCAAATCTTCCAGCTCCCCATCCAGTTCATACTTTTTACATCTTTTTAATATCTCTTCCGGCGCGCCTTTAGCGATGATCTTATGCTTGCCCTCCATGTCTACGACAACTGACATGATCCTTCTAGAAAAATCAAAAGGGATCTCATCGACTTTTTTATATTGCTTAACGACCAATTTTTCATATTTCAGGACTGCTTTGTCCAATATATTCTTCAGGCCTGTTTGATAATAACTGTTGAGATACGCCAGCTTTAAGACCCCC
Organism: uncultured Planctomycetales bacterium; assembly: GCA_964479285.1. Lineage (GTDB taxonomy): Bacteria > Omnitrophota > Gorgyraeia > Zapsychrales > Fredricksoniimonadaceae > JABDGZ01. The sequence continues at coordinate 865 of CAYZLU010000415.1, forward strand.
TGGTCCTCTTTTCTGACCACATCACAATATTTCTCCAGGACGATCCTGTCTAATGTCAGCGTCCCAGTCTTGTCCGTGCAAAGCACATCCATCGCGCCAAAATTCTGGATAGAATTCAGGCGTTTGACAATGACATCTTTTTTAGACATGGCGATGGCACCCTTGGACAAATTGATCGTCACCAGCATGGGAAGCATTTCAGGGGTCAGACCGATGGCCACGGCCAGCGAGAATAAAAGTGCTTCCATCAAATTACCTTTGGTGAAGTAATTAATAGCGCAAATGACAACGACCAAAAGTACCATGGAACGGATCATGAGCCATACAAATCCATTGACCCCACGATCAAAAGTGGTCGGCTGGCTTATGGATGAAAGCCGGCGGGAAATTTCACCAAATTCAGTGGCCAGACCTGTTTTGATGACCACCGCTAAAGCAGTACCGCTGACCACACTCGAGCCCATAAACGCGACACTATCAGTGGTTGGAGTTTTTTCCACCGGCATGGATTCACCGGTCAAAGCAGCCTGATTAACAAAGAGGTCTTTAGCTTGGATGATCCTGATGTCCGCCGGGATCATGTCTCCCGCGAATAAATCGACAATGTCCCCCGGCACAATCTGTCTAATGGACATTTCTTTAGGTTTGCCGTTACGATACACGGTCGCGGTGGTCCGCACCATCTCGCTTAATCTATCTGCTTCCTTACCCGCGCGATATTCCTGGAAAAAACCAAGGGTAACACTCATGAAGGCCATGACACCAATAACAGACCCGCTGACCGCGTCCCCGGTAAAAAAACTGACCGCCGCTATAACAAGAAGCAAAACCACCAAAGGGTGGAAAAACTTGGATACAAACTGAAATACAAGCGTCCTTTTCTGTTTTTTGGCAGCTTCATTGAACCCATATTCAGCGAGGCGTTTTGGGCCTCCTGCTCGGACAGACCGCTTTGTGTAGTCTGAAATTTGTCAAACAGGACTTCTTTGGCACATCCCTTATAATCAAAATCAAACGTTTGGTTTTTTTGCTTGTTAACCATCTTAATTCTTACACTCAATAGAAGGATTTAACCGCGTCAAAGCCACCACCAACCCAAAAATCAACCACATCAGTATGCCCAGTTGGACCGTATAAAAAGTATTATCAAAAAAACTTTGGGCCAAAAAACCAAATAAGCCGCATATAGCCCCCTGAAGAAGGGTAAGGGACCATACATCCTTTATCTGCTTGCAATAAATCAACCCATACCGGAACAAAACAAATACCAACCATAAGAAACAGGACAGCCCCAACAGCCCAGTTTCAGCTGCCATCTGAAGATAACAATTATGGGCATACCACCAGACCTTGGTGTTAGGGTCCCGCATAATGATCCTTGTATAGGTGTTGAGCCCTGTCCCAACGAGTGGGGACACGCGGATAATTGAAATTGCTTTCTTCCAATAGGTGATGCGCCCTGATCCTCCCTCCTCTAACAAGGGTCTAACACCAAGGTTTAATACTTCCTTTTGAACGCTCCCACCATTATTATCATTGATCAAATAAAGATTT
>CAYZLU010000416.1:0-2413 GCA_964479285.1 uncultured Planctomycetales bacterium
CCAAATCATATCCGTCCTTTTTTAAGAGTTTTCTTTTAACCACGTCAAGGCCTGTTGCAGGCCTTCACCAGTGGATTGTACCCGCAAATCAAAATGTTTATTGCCGGATAAACCTGATTTAACATAAGTTTCAATAAGTCTTGCATTATCCAACGCTTTGGGTTTTTCAGCCATTTCTTCAGTGCCGACTGCGGGAGAATTTTCAATGACCATCTCATACCGTCGAACACTACCGTCCCTTTGCCTTGCGGACAATAATAACTTGACCTCTCGCAACAATGGAAAAGCGATCGTGCCTTCAATGCCGTTGCGCACAATAATAATGCCCTTAAAACCGGCACGCTCAGCTATAGTCATCATTTTTTCACCATAGGGCGGATGAAAAGCAGAAGCAATCAAAATATCTGCTTTCACCGGATTGACAAATCTTTCCAGCGTGGCCAAAAATGGGCGCTTAATAATTTGATGACGAAGATCCACCCAGCGGTCCAAGGCCTGCGACATCAAGGGTTGATGAAAAAACCAGCCAAAAGCTGGTTTATCCAACGCCAAATCCAGGTTACTTGCAGCCGGCTTCATCCCCAAAGCCTGGGTGATGTCCCATAAATTCATGTCCAACTTAGGACCGCTGTTACGCCCCACCTGATGCGCCACGCGATATCCCTGGGCCTGCAAGCTGCGCCCAATCAAAGGCGTAATCATATACGAATGGTCCACACCGTCAAAAGGTTCAGCGATTTGGACAATAGGTCCACCCTTAGGGGTTAGGGCCTTAAAAGCAGGTGCCAAGCTATCATCAATGGCCTGCAGCAGCCCCTCATACTCGTCATCTGTCTCATAGCGCACGCGCAAAAAACTGGCCACCCATCCCCTGGCTGCGTCACCTGGCACGTCAGAAAACAAAAATTTTCCCAAATCATATGCGGTTTGCTTATCAAGCGTATGGCCCATCAATAATTGCCGGCATACCCATTGAACAAATTCCGGTGCGTCAGCGACAATGGCAGTCAATAACTTAGAGGGCTCTCTCAAAGTGCCTGGAGCAAAAGCCTGCTCTAAAATTTCTTCCTGGGGCTCTATCCCTTTCGCGCATAAACCCGCAAAAAAAGCACCCTTGGCAGCATCGGAAACCTTACCTGACTTTAAATCCTCAACAATCTCCAAAGCCAATTGAGATGTCAGAGATTTGCTGCCTTTTTTTCCGATACCAACGGTCTTGATACCCCGGTTGATCGCAGGTTCGTTAGGGTCTAAAACAATGGCCATAGCCATTGATTATAAACTAAAGCTTTCAAAAGACAAGTAAACTGAAGATGTAAGAACACGATTATTGCATCCTGAAGTAATTCCGGTATAATGGGCGCTTATGAAAATTGGGGATGTTGATATAGATAAACCGCTTTGCCTGGCACCTATGGAAGACGTCACGGAGCTGCCGTTTCGCTTTATCTGCAAGCGTCTGGGGGCTGACATCGTGTATACGGAATTTACCTCTTCCGAGGGCATTATCCGTGATATCCCGCGCATCATGGAAAAAATCCAGATCTCTGAAGATGAACGTCCTGTGTCCATTCAAATCTTTGGCGGCCGGCCGGAAGCCATGGCTGGCGCTGCCGAAGCTATCGAAAAATTAAGACCTGATTTTATTGATATTAATTGCGGCTGCTGGGTCAAGAATCATGTCGCCCGTAATGAAGGTGCGGGTCTTTTACGTGACCTTCCTTTATTTGAAAAAATCGTCAAAGCCACCGTCAAAGGCACCAAACTACCTGTGACAGTCAAGACCCGCCTGGGTTGGGATGAACAAAGCATTGTTATACTGGATGTTGCTAAAATGGTGGAAGATGCCGGTGCCCAAGCCTTGACCCTGCATTGCCGTACGCGTTCACAAGCGCACAGCGGCTTTGCGGACTGGTCATGGCTGGAAAAAATTAAAAAAGCAATTAGCATTCCTGTTATAGGCAATGGGTATATTACCTGCCCTGAAGATGTTCAAGCTATGCTGGAAACAGGCTGTGATGGGATCATGATCGGCCGGGGTGCCATTGCCAATCCCTGGATCTTTAAGCAAGCCAAATATTACCTCGAACATGGCGAACATATGGCGGAACCAAGTATCGAAGAAAAAATCCAGATCTGCATTGAACATTTGAAATTAAACGTGCAGTATAAAGGTGAAAAATACGGCGTACAGACCTTCCGTAAACATTATGTGGGCTATCTCAAAGGATTGCCTAATATCACGCCGGTCAGAAGCGAGTTAATGCAATACATGTTGCAGGAACAAGTCATCGAGCGGTTACAAAGATATTTAAATGAAAGTTTGTCCTTAAAGACATTGGAATAATTTTTGAAGACAAAATGCGTGCTTTTGCTCCTGACTTATCCAGGAATCAGTAAGTAGCAATTAGCA
>CAYZLU010000417.1:0-2413 GCA_964479285.1 uncultured Planctomycetales bacterium
CCCCACCACGGTCCAGCAATTTATTCCAAACAATATTAAAATGCTTACGGTTAATGTTCCAAATGCCCTTAAGATCAAGGGTTTTCCGTTTCATTTTTTGGTCATAAAAAATCCCCGCCTTGAAAGGAAACGTCATTCTCCTCTTTACACCATGCATCGCCAAAACCCCTTTGACTTGATAACCACTTTGATCTTGGGTAATAGTGTCACTTTTGAAAATGATCTTCGGGTATCTTGCTGCGTATAACAATCTTCTTGACCGAGCAATTTTATCGCACCAGGGACAGTTTGACTTTATGCTTTTTACTTCTATTTCTAAATAGACCGATTGGACCTGGAGGGTCCTTTCATCCAGGCCGATCCTTCCTTTAAATACGTGAAACTGTGCTTTATACTGGCCTATGACCGTATAGGGAATGGAACCAATGATCTTCGTTTCCCGGGGGCCAAATGTAAGGATTTCTTCGCCGTATGACCGACCTGTTTCCATTCCAAGCAGGATAAACAGAAGGAATAGAATAAGACTTGAGGGTTTCTTTTGACCTTTAAACATAGAAGCCATCCCAAAACCTGCGACGGAATTCGGCTGGCCATGATGTCTTTCCACTGCGTCGTTCCTCCTCAGCGTAGTACTGCGACTACGCTTCGTCGTTTCTCCTTGTTGAAAGCCATCATGGCCAGCCTCGGTTCTTCGTCGGAGGTTTTGGGATGGCTTCTAATCTTACTGGTACACGCAGCTTTTAAGCTGTGTGTCTATTTTACAGATATGTTCGACCAGCCATCCTTCGAGGAAGGTATGAAGCTGCCTCAAAGTGCGGTAACTATTGCCTTCCTGGTTGATTCTTTTCTCAAACATTTTGTAGGCCTGGATGAATTTCTGGTGCGCGACTTTATTCTTTTTTGCGATGGGGCAGGCATATTGGTGCATGCAGGTCTCTTCCTGGCCAAAATGATTGGCCACATACTTCTCTAAGAATTTTAAGCCCTGCTCCAGAAATTCCTTTGAAACATCCCCATCCCGAAGGACATCCTCAAGGTCATTGCAATAACCAAATAGCTCCTTATGCTGTTCATCCAGCAAGTAAACACCAACGGAATAACTCTCCTGCCATTTAATCATTGTCATGACCCATTCTTGATAGGACAATTCCTAACGTTTCTTCTTGTAACTTCATCTATTCTAACACCATATCATTATAAATTTCACCATTTAAAAAACTTCTACAGTTTCGGATGTCAGAATACTGGAACATTCTGATATAATACCTAAAAAATAAACCGGAGACAATCGAATGTACTTTATAAATGAATTGTTGATAATCTTTACCATGATCGTTCTCAATGCCATTTTTTCCGCCTATGAAATGGCCCTGGCCTCGATCTCGCGGACCAAACTCACGTATCTAGTGCAAACCAAGGTCAGTGGGGCCATTGAAGCCTTGTTCATGAAAGACCGCATGGAGGCAAGTTTGGCCATTGTGCAATTAGGGGTCACCTTCGTTGGCTCAATAGCCGCTGCCATCGGTGGTGCGGGCATAACAGAAGCGCTTAACCCTTATTTTCAAAAAAGCCTTGGTTTGTCAAAATATATGGCGGAATTTCTAAGCCTGGTCACCCTTATCATCCCTTTGAGCTCTTTTACGATTATATTCGCGGAACTTATCCCTAAAATTTTCGCCATTAAGAATAGCGAGTGGGTCATCCTGAAACTATCAAAGGTAATGGTTTATTTTTCCTATGTCGCTAACCCTGTCGTTTCTTTAATGGAATATATCGTCAAATCCGCCATTAAATTCATTGACAAAAAGAAACCACTGAACACCCCTGGCCCGGATACTCAAAGCAGCCTGTATGAACTTACAGCCGCCCTTTCATTGGCCAGGACTTCACGGTTAATTGATGCCCAACAAGAAAAAATCGTTCTGTCAGCGGCCCAGCTCTCCTTAAGGCCAATCAAAGAAATCATGATCCCTGCCGCCGATATTTGTATGATCCCGCAGCATTGCACCCTGGCAGACGCCTTGATCATGGCCCACCTGGATATGCACACGCGTTTTCCTGTCTGTGAAAACATTAACGATCCCCAGACGATCCAAGGATACATTAATTTCAAAGACATCATCGCAGCCCTAAAAATCAACCCGGATGACCCAACTATTAAAGGGACAATCCGTCCCATCATGAAATTTGACGACAGCACACCGATTTCAAAAGTATTGGAACAAATGATACAGGACAAGCTGCATATTGGGTTGGTTGAAAACACACAAAAACAAACAATAGGCATGATCACACAAGAGGACATTATTGAAGAGTTGGTCGGAGAGATCGAGGATGAATTTGACCGCCTTCCCAACCATATCCATCCCTACGGCAATCAATGGCTTGTTGGCGGCGCGGTCACCATGTCGAC
>CAYZLU010000418.1:0-2409 GCA_964479285.1 uncultured Planctomycetales bacterium
CGGATGTATCTAACAGGTGCGCGTAGTCCAGGAGATAGCCCGTTTCATCATTGCGTTGTATCGTTTGCAATGCTCCTGAAGGTGATACTGAAACTGTCTGTACGACCGGTTCAAAAGGTAACCACCCGATATTAGGTGTGATCAATTCCCGCTTATAAGCAAGAAGGGTGTCTAATATACCATCCATCCAGGTCTGAAGGCTGTAAGAAAAAACGACCTGATGGGTGTCTGTTATCGCCATCTTGTATATCCATGGAAATTGTGATGGGACCGTATCTGAAGATTGAAGGTCCATGAAGTTCAGCCTTTCAGACAAAGCTGACTGGGCCCTAAGCATAAACTCCGGCCGCGTCCCCTTCCAGGCATCTATAGGGTCATTATTCACAAAAGTTTGTTTCTGAAAGGTATAATATTCTGAACCATCGAGATATGCAAAATCATATCCTGATTTTTCGATGTTTGTTGCCCTGTCGGTCGTGATCCGTTGCAGTAATCTTGGTGTATGATTCAGCAAATAAAGGTTCTTATAGGAAGAGTATAAGGTCGCCATTGACATAGGCGTACAATTATCATCCAACATCAGGTTTAGGCCATAACATAACCTGTCATCCGGGCATGAGCCAGGATTCGAACCAGTTCCAAGCGGTCCTGGTGATGTACAGGCCGACAGGTACAGTGGATTATTCGTTGACAATAAATCTGGCAGGAAATGGACCCCGACCTTGATTGACTTATCATGATATTGAGAAATTTCAAGAGGTATGGATGAAGTATTGATAAATGCGGTCTTGGCATCCCAAAGCCCCATCGTTTTTTGCCAGTAGCTGCCCAAAAAAAGCACCCTGCCAAATCCCGCAGCTGCCACCTTCACAGGGTCATCCAGGGACGAATTTAAAATAAAAAGTGTTGGTTCATAGGACCGTGAATTGGTCATAAATGTTGGATGGATTGCGTTAAATGCAGCGTCGATATCATTCCAAAGAGATGGGTCGCGCGTGGTATGTTCTGACAAAAAAATCGTACCAGAGGCCCCATTCAAAGGCATCCCTATATCTAAATCATCGTTGAGGACAAATCCTACTGTCGGAACAGGACCATTCGCATTAGTTGTATTGAAATTAGAGCAGTTCGCACTCGAGCAAAGTGCCAGGGCCGTGAAGTCAGGATAGGAAAAGTCATTGGTACAGACAAATCCATTACATAGAAAATTGTTCGTCGTAGAATAAATCGGAAGACGGACATAGATTGAACGCTGCGGGGGTGTCGTTCCATTAAATCCTTTTATTCCTGAAATGGAGAATGTGATCGAGCTTGGGCCCGGTGTATACGTAAGATTATAAACATCCCCAGTCGCTGTCTTTAAGTCAAGCGTGTTATTATTTTGTTCAGGCACAATAAGGGGAAACACGTTCTGGGCAGGTGATGGGGCTTGGCTGGTGGGGAGGGCTGAATACATAAAGACCGGGTTTAAAGCAATACTCTTGTCCAGAACAACGGTATTGTTAATGCAAAGTTGTGCCAAGTAACCCTGGCTGTCGACAGAAAAGCTCGAATAACCATCCAGGGTCGTAAAGGTGGCCGTGCCAGGGCCAGAAGAAGGGCAACCAGTGACCGTGATGGCCATTGCGGGGACAGCCCCGAAAAGAAAAAGGGACAGCAACAACGGTTGCCATATATATAAACGCAAGAATTCTTGATTCACATCACACCCCCTAAAATCTAAATATTATCCTGGGTTTCAGTTTCTGTGAAGCGCCGCAAGAAGTATCTGCGCCGCCATTTAATCCTTGGCAGGTCCAGCTTACGGAACGGCCAGCTCCTGGAAATACCACTTTAGCAGGATTTGAATTTCCCTGGGCGCATAAAGTATCACTGCCAAAACTTGTTGTACCAAACGCATAGGTCATATTGGCTGTACCGCATGCAGCATTGATGGGACTGTATCCACCATTCACTGGAACAGAAATAAAACTTGCTGTCACGCTTGTACTGGCACTTATCGTCAATGTAACCGGGTTCACACTCCCGCTAACACCTCCACCCCAGCCTGAAAATTGATACCCGGACGATGGGGTGGCTGTTAAAACAACTTGTGATCCAGATGGATAAGATGAGTAATTAGGGTTCGCGTCGACTGTACCATTACCTGTAGTATTGACCGTCAATGTATAGTCGAGAGGAATGCCATTAGAGACAGTGTTGCCCTTAAATACGTTCTCATTATTATCGATATAATCAGTAGTAACATAATCAGTAGTGCCAGTTGAAGCATCAAAAATAGCATGGCCCAAGGCAGCACCTGAGACGGTCGCGGTATATCCAGTCACCGTATATCCGCCAGAACCCTTTTCCAAAAGAATTCCCCAATCATTGCAATCACAGATGGCAATCTTGGATATTAAAGACCCG
>CAYZLU010000419.1:0-2404 GCA_964479285.1 uncultured Planctomycetales bacterium
CCCCCTCCCTGACCCTCCCCACCAGGGGGAGGGGAATTGCCATAAAATACTCATCTTCCAAAAGGGTCAGGCAAAGGCCTATGGCTAATAGATTAAAAAAACAATAATTACCCGTAATGAGTATCAATAGCTGTAATCCTGTGATCCCAAAAAAAGCAATTAACCTGCCCCAGCGTCCGCAAAAAATAAAAAATGGTATAAAAAGCTCTATACCCAACAATAAAGCGCAGGATAATTTTTGAAACCACAACGGTAATTGGTTGGCATACCAGCTGACCGCATTGGGCAAAGGCTGTGTCCAGTAATGATAGGTCAAGGCCGTAAGATGGGACCAATGGGTGTCACCGCTTAAAAGTTTGACCAACCCTGACTCAAACATCAGCCGGAACAAAACCCATCGAAAAAGCCAAATGACAATGATGGAAGGACGGACAGAGGGCTTAAAATGGACCCGAAGAAATTGAGGAGATAAAAAAACCAGCAGGAAACCGGCTTCCAGCAACAAATTATCCCACTGAAAACCAAGAAATTCCTGACCTACCACCGTCAGGGACAAATAAAAGAGCCAAAGTAAAAATGCTGTGAGCGCCGGCATGACACCCATCAAGAACAAAAGTGAAAGCGCCACCCCGCCCCAGCACAAAAACAACAAAAACCCATCGCTGTCATTAAACCAGCAAAGGGTGGGCGCTGACCAAAAACGGCTGGCAGCTTCCTCTTGACCAATGAAATGCAAAAATTCGCCGGTGGGTAAAATACCGTGGCTGCCGATAAGCCCTAAAACCTGTACACCCAAAGACCAAAATGCCGCCAAATAAACCAAAGCCATCCATCGGCTAAAAATCCACGCGGTAATTATCATACATGTAAAAGATTAAACCTTAAGACTGCGTTCGAGTTCTTCGATATCTTTTTTGGCTTTAAGGGGAGTGGTTTGAAAAATTTCACAATAGACCTGAACGGCCAAATCTTTCTCGCCTTCCATCAATAAATGGCGCACATCAAACATGGTGGCTTTTCCCCGTCGCGGCAATTTACTACGACGGCGGGCATCAATGAAAAACCAGGCACGATAGGCATTAAAAAGGACCAAAGAACAAACTAAAATAATAAGGGTAACATATAAAACAACCATGAGTGCACCTCATTGTTTATCCGTTTTCCCTGGCAAAGTCTTCAACAACCTGCTTGACTTCTAACTCAGCCTTGTCGATCCTTGCCTTGCACAGCTTGACCAAATTCACCGCTTCCTTGACCCTCAATGATAATTCATCCACATCAATATCATCGCTCTCAATTTTACCGATGATTTCATCCAGCCGTTCGATAGCTTTGCTGTACTTGATTTCAGCCATGTTTGATCTCACTGTCAATTGTTCCATCCACCAATTGGGTAGTCATGCTTTTAATGTCCTTGGCGTCTTTGATGCTTCGAATCAAATGCCCCTCTTGGTTTCTAGTGATACTAAACCCCCGTTTAAGTGTGTTTTGCGGGTCTGCCATTTGACTTAACTTCTGGTAATGGTTTATTTTAGTCCTTGAATTTTGAAGGTGCAAATAAATTATTTTCTTTAAATTCTCTTGATGGTCGGACAACAATTTTCTAGACGCTTTGATTCGCACGGCCGGTGTCCGTACAAGAGCTTCAGCAATACTCGCCAGCCGCTGGTGATGATTCTTGATCAATCCCAAGGTCTTAGTCTGCAATACAAAAGCGTTTTCCTTGAGACTTGTTCGCCTGGCCTTAAGCATCATACCCAGGGCTTCAATGATACGCTCCTGACGCCCATCTATGCCTTCAATAAACCCCTTTATACGCTCTACTAAAAATTTGGAGATGGCTGTCGGTGTCTTCGCAAATGTGTGCGCTGCCAAATCAGTGACAGTCGTATTGATCTCATGGCCAATGCCGCTTAGGACCGGGACCCTTAATTGGGCGATTGTCATGGCTATTTTCTCACTGTCAAAACAGCTTAATTCTGCAATCGAACCGCCGCCACGCGTGATGACGATCACGTCCACCTCACCTTTACCCTCCAGGACCGTTAAAGCCTTGACAACAGAACTTTCAGTGTTTTTTCCCTGCATGATTGAATTGACCACGAATATTTTAAAAGCATATCCGCTGCGCTTAAGTTCTGAAATAAAATCATGATACGCCGCGGAATCATAAGAAGTAATAAGTCCTATGTTGAGCGCCACCTCGGGAAGGGCCAGTTGCTTGTTTTTATCCAGGACCCCTTTTTGTTTTAAAAATGAAATTAAACGCTGACGGTCCTGGGCGATCTTACCCAAGGTATGGACAGGGTCTATGCTCTCAACGATCAAACGCACCTGGCCATGCCCGGGATAAAAATCCACCTTGCATAAAAATTTGACTTCGATATCGTCCTTTAATTCAAAA
>CAYZLU010000420.1:0-2402 GCA_964479285.1 uncultured Planctomycetales bacterium
ATTCCACCCATTCATAGGGGACCAATTTTCCAAAAAGCAATTAACTGATTTTCCTGTCACTAAACATTCTTTTGCCTTTTCTTTTAACCGCTTCATACTTCAATCTCTGCCTTTTAATTTCTTTAACAAAATTGTCTGTGCCAAACGGCTTGAACGACAAAACATTATCAACATCATTTTCTGTAAAAAATCCTGTGCGTAATAATAACGATTCTCTTTTTATTCTTGTCAAAGCATTCGCCAAAGACTCTTTTTCTCCAGCTGTGAAGTCTGTGGTGATTAACTGCGCGAATATTATTTTAATATATTCTTTTTGAAACTTATTAAGATGCGCTTTAGAAAACCCATACCCATTTCTGTCCATCATGTTTACCGCCATCGCTTGATCATCACTCTTAATGAAACTAAAATCACCTTCAACTTCTATCAAGGGGCCTAATAGGGCAAGGTCTTTTTGAAAAACCTGTTTGGGGCCTACCATGGCCATATCGATAAATATCTGCTGTGCATTGACCCCACCCGAAAAATATTTTCTAGGCAGTATTTGCCGTGTAACTGGATCTGGTTCTTCTTTGATATAGTTAAATACCCCCTTCTTAAAGGCCTTGAGATATTCTTGATAAATTATGTCTTTGTCCTGTGCCGAAACACTGACGCCTCTAATTTTGTTTTGATTGGAGTAAACCTGGTTAAGCATACTACCTTTGATCTTTTTTTTGTACCAGGTGGCCAGGATCAGCGAATAGAAGACTTGGCGTAATTGGGCGAAATTTTTACCAGTGTTCACTTCTTTTTCAAGTTGGGGAAGGATGATAGATCGCACTATTCGGGAGGCGATGGTATGCGAACGGTCGTTTCCATGGGGTGCTTTCAGTTTCAACGCTTTATCTGGTTGGCCTTGGTGTTTGGACAATGCGAGGTAATCTTCTTCTAGCATGACTTTTAAATGGTTCTCCAATACAAACGCTGTGCCTCCATTTTCATAAACCACTGCCTTCTCAGGCACTATCCAGACCTTATTAAATGTGTTAACAGGAATATTAGTTGTGCCATATTGTGCCTGTGCCCGGGCATAAATTTTCTGCCAGAATTCTTTACCAATTTTTTCCTCTGGATAAATTAAACTGGCGGTCATCTCTTTGAGCATGTAATCTTCAGCTAATAGGTCACGCCCCATTTCGGTTTGACCGAATTCTTCTGGTACAATGCGATTCTTTTCATACGTTGAAAGATTGACCCATAGGTCTTTTTCGGGGATTGTTAAAGAAGCAAGGAAATATTTAATCAACCTACTGGATTCATCTTTTAGCTGATCATTACTTAAATGACTGTCCCCTTTATCGAGGATGAAATCAAACCTCAGCGGATTATCCGGATGTACTTTAATACCTTTTAATACAGGAGGATTAAAAGCAAGACTTAAGTGTACCATCACCCCGGGTGCTACCAAACTAAACTCTTGTGCTTGGGTTAAAGGTATCACTCCAAATGGTTTGGTTAAAAAAGCAAAAATTAGCCATGAAACCATAACATTTTTTGACTTTATCCATTTTTTCATACAAATAAAGAATATCTCACATATTAAAATTTTGCCACTTGCTGACAATCATATAACATATTGATATGCATATATTTATGAGTCTTAACATAAATTTAATAAAAGCATGAAAAATTTTTTATGGTGCAGTCAATTTTTTAGACAAAAGAATTTTTTTGCAGAAGGAATAAAGCAGGTTTTTTGTCAATATTTAACGGGTTCTTCTTCCATTCTTTGATGTTCATCGTTTTGATGATTTGATGTGGACCGGTGATGTCGCAAGCAATGCAAAGATACGTCGCATCTTGACAGGAAGCCAAGATATCTTCCAGCATATTGTGATTACGGTAAGGCGCTTCCATAAAAATCTGGGTTTGCTTTTCTTTTAAAGACCGGTCTTCCAATATTTTGATTTTTTTTGCCCTCTCCTGCCGGTCTTTGGGCAGATAACCATTAAAAGCAAAGTTTTGGCCTGATAATCCTGAGGCCATCAATGCAAGAAGGATCGAGGACGGCCCCACTAAAGGGATGATTTCAATCTGATTTTGGTGGGCCAATAATACCAGGTCAGCACCAGGATCAGCAACACAGGGGCATCCGGCTTCTGAAATAATAGCAGAATCTTCTTCTTTAAAAGTTTTGACATACTCCTGGATTTGTTTGGGATTGCTATGTTCATTAAGGTCAAAAAAACGGCAGTCGCTGAACGGAAATTGAGCATTTAAACTTTTAAGGAGCCGGCGGCTTGATTTTTGTCCTTCAACAAAGAATAACCGAACGTCCTTGATTTTATGAATGATGTAATCAGGAAGTAAATTCTCGCTTTCTTCATTGATGAGATTAGGGACTAAATATAATTTTGGCA
>CAYZLU010000421.1:0-2392 GCA_964479285.1 uncultured Planctomycetales bacterium
TGACACCATGCAATACGTTAAACCGGATGTGGTCACCTGCTGCATCGGCCAGGCGGCGAGCATGGGGGCTGTTTTGTTGACTGCCGGCGCCAAAGGGAAACGCTATGCCCTTCCTAATGCCCGTATCATGATCCATCAACCTTGGGGTGGGGCACAGGGCACGGCCAGTGATATACACATACAGGCCCAGGAAATCTTACGCATGAAAGACGAACTAAACAAAATCCTGGCAAATCATACCGGTCAACCCCTTGAAAAGATAGTCAAAGATACAGACCGTGATTTTTTCATGTCTGCTCAAGAGTCGAAAGATTACGGCTTGGTCGATGGTGTAATAGCTCATTTTGGTGAAGCGATAAAATAACGAAAGGTAAGGACCATGAAACGCAATCTGTTGTTAACTCCAGGACCAACGCAGGTGCCTCCTCAACTTTGTGAAGCTTTAGGCCGGCCGATCATCCATCACCGCACGCCGCAATTCCAGGACAATATCAAGCAGGTCGTGGAAGGTCTTAAAGAAGTTTTTCAGACGAAAAATGACATTTATATTTTGACCTCTTCAGGCTCTGGAGGTATGGAGGCGGCAGTAGTCAACTTACTTTCACCAGGTGACAAGGCCATTGCCGTTGACGGTGGAAAATTCGGTGAACGTTGGGTGGAGCTTTGCCAGACGTATAAAGCCAATACGGTTGTGCATAAAGTCCAATGGGGCAAAGCACCCACTGCAGCAGAAATTAAATCAATACTTGATGCTCACCCGGATACCAAGGCTGTTTTTATTACCCTGGCGGAAACTTCAACCGGTGTGACCCCGGATGTCAAGGCCATTGGGGAAGTTGTTAAAAATACCAAGGCTGTTTTGGTGGTGGATGCTGTGTCAGGTTTGGCCGTTCAGGAAATAAGGACAGATGAATGGCATTGTGATGTGGTTGTATCTGGTTCACACAAAGGTTTGATGTTGCCGCCGGGTCTGGCTTTTGTAAGCGCTTCACCCAAGGCCATTGAGTTGATCAACAAGTGCACAACGCCCCGTTACTATTTTGATTTGCGTGAATGCAAAAAAGCGATGGAAAAAACAGACACTCCTTTTACGCCGGCTATTGGTGTTTTGATCGCTTTGGTTGACAGTCTTAACATGATTAAAAAGGACGGATTGGGCAATATGTTTACCCGTTACGCGCATTTGGCCCGTGCCGTACGTGCCGGGTGCGCCGCCATCGGCCTTGAATTATATCCTGACCTAGTTTGCTCAACGAATGTATTGACCGCTGTTAAAGTCCCAGCGAACATCGACGGTGAAAAATTGACTAAAACGATGCGTGACACCTATGGTATTACCGTTGCCGGCGGGCAAGACCACCTCAAAGGCAAGGTCATCCGTATGGCGCATATGGGGGCGCTGGATGAATATGACATCCTCACCGGGCTTGCCTGCTTGGAAAAAGTATTGCATCAAATGGGCCATCAATTCGAATTGGGCGCTGCTTTAACAGCCGCGCAAAGATCTCTAAATGCTAAGGGATAGTAAGGACACTATATGTTTAAAATTTTAATCAGCGATAAATTGGAAAAAGAAGGCCTTGATATTTTAACAGAGGACAAACGTTTTTCCGTTGACTGTAAATTTGGCATAACCGCAGATGAGCTGCAGAAAATCATCAAAGATTACGACGCCTTGATTGTGCGCTCTGGTACACAGGTGACATCACAGATCATTGAAGCCGCTGATAGATTAAAAGTGATCGGCCGGGCAGGGGTTGGTCTGGATAATGTGGATTTACAGGCCGCAACGAAAAAAGGTGTTGTGGCCATGAATACGCCGGCAGGCAATACTACATCCACTGCCGAGCAGACCATGAGCCTGATCATGGCCCTTTCTCGCAATATCCCTCAAGCAGTGGCCTCTTTAAAGGCCGGTAAATGGGAACGTTCTAAATTTACAGGTGTTGAGCTTTACGGTAAGGTCCTGGGTATAATCGGTTTGGGCCGCATCGGTTCTACCGTCGCTAAAATGGCCCAGGCCTTTGGTATGGTGATCCTGGGATTCGATCCTTATTTGTCTGTTGAGATTGCCCGGAAAAATGGGATCAAGTTGGTTGACTTGAATGAGATATATAAAACTGCGGATTATATCACGGTCCATATCCCCAAGACCGATGAAACGACCCGTATGATTGGTGAAGCTCAAATTGCTTTAATGAAGAAAACAGTGCGTCTGATCAATTGTGCCAGGGGCGGTATCATTGATGAAGCGGCCCTGGTCAAGGCGCTTCAGGAAAAACGCATCGCTGGCGCCGCCTTAGATGTCTACGAGGTCGAACCTCCGGATTTTAATTCCCCGCTTTTTAAATTGGATAATTGCATCACTACACCGCATTTAGGCGCATCAACT
>CAYZLU010000422.1:0-2378 GCA_964479285.1 uncultured Planctomycetales bacterium
TTTTTCGTTTTTAGGGGATGCACGGGTGGGGCACGGGGTCAATATCGGTGCCGGTGTTGTGACTGCCAATTTTGACGGCGTGAATAAAAATAAAACGTTTATTGGGCCGCAAGCGTTCATAGGTTCAGATTCGATTTTAATAGCACCGAATAAAATAGGTGCCAGGGCAATGGTCGGTGCCGGTTCAGTCTTACCCAAGGGGAAAAATGTCCCCGCCGGTATGTTGGCTGTCGGTATTCCGGCGCGGGTCATAAAGAAAGTCTAAGGATAAACATGATTAAATTATCGGTCTTATGCGGGAATGCCAACCCGGTGCTGACGGCAGAGATTTGCCAGAAGCTGGGAATAAAGCAGACCGAAGTCCTTGTCGGGCATTTTAGCGAAGGCGAGATCCGGGTGCAAATCAAAGAAAATATCCGCGGACAGGATGTTTTTATCGTGCAGCCGACTTGCCCGCCGGTCAATGACAATTTGATGGAACTTTTGATTTTGATCGATGCTGTCCGTCGCGCTTCCGCGGACCGTATCACTGCGGTGATACCGTATTACGGTTACGCGCGCCAGGACCGCAAGGACCAGCCTCGGGTACCGATCACTGCCAAACTGATAGCCAATTTGATTGTCGCTGCAGGCGCTAACCGGGTTTTGACGATGGATCTGCATGCAAGCCAGCTGCAGGGTTTTTTCGATATTCCAGTGGACCATTTGTATGCCATTAACGTGTTGTCTAAATATTTTAAAGAACGTCAGATTGAAGACTTGGTGATTGTTTCTCCTGATGTGGGCGGCATTAAAATGGCCCGGGCTTACGCCAAACGTTTAAACGCGGGCTTGGCCATCGTTGATAAAAGGCGTATGTCACCTGAGAAAACCGAGGTCATGCATATTTTAGGGGACGTCAAGGACCGCAACGTGGTGATGGTGGATGATATTATTGCAACCGCGGGATCCTTGGTTGACGCTGTAATTGCCCTCAAGAATTACGGGGCCAAAGGTATTTACGCGGCAGCCAGCCACGGGGTCCTTTCTGGCCCTGCCAAAGACAGGATTGCTAATTGCAAGGAATTGCTGGAAGTAGTTATAACCAACAGTATTCCATTAAAAGACGGGCCCCAAAATTCTAAAATAAAGCAATTGTCCATCGCGCCGCTTTTGGCAGAGGCCATTGCCCGCACGCATAATGCAGAGTCTATCAGCAGTTTATTTGAAGACATCAGGAATTAAAGCGAAGGCGAAACCCTGCCTATGCAGGGCCAAAACACTAATAACGAAGAGGTAATAAAATGGAACAAATTAATTTTGACGTTCAAATCAGAAAAAATACGGGATCTGCGCGTTCTCGCCAGATGCGCCGTTTAAATTTGATCCCCGGGATCGTTTATGGGGGAAACTCCAAGCCGACGATCATCCAGGCCGATCGTAAGGCGTATGACCGTATCTACCGTCAGCATGCCGGCGAAAGCCTGATTTACCATCTTAATTTGGTCGATGAAGGCAAGAAGGTCTCAGATTTCCCAGCGATCATCAAAGACATCCAGCTTCATCCAGTCACCGATGAGGTCATCCACATTGATTTCAACCGTATTTCCCTTGATAAAGAAATTGAGATAAAGGTCAAGGTCTTGACCAAAGGCGAGGCGGTAGGTGTCAAGCGGGATGGCGGGACCCTGGAGCATTTGATGTGGGAACTGGAAATCATTTGTTTGCCTACAAATATTCCGCACCACTTGGAAGCGGACGTAACAAATTTAGGGGTCCATGACTCCATCCATGTTAAAGATTTGGTATTGCCTCAGGGTGTGCGCACCAAACATGACCCTGAATCCGTGGTCATCACGGTCGCTGGTTCCATGCGTGAAGAAGTGGCCCTTCCTGCAGCAGAAGGCGATGCCGCGGCTGCTGGTTCTGAACCTGAAGTTTTGAAAGAAAAGAAGAAAGAAGAAGGGGCTGACGCTGCTGCAGGTGCTGCCAAGAAGGCCGATGGCGCCAAGAAGGATGATGCAAAGAAATGATGCTCAATTGAAAAAATTGATCGTAGGGCTCGGAAACCCCGGGCCGCAATATACGTGGACCCGGCACAATTTTGGTTTTTTAGCGCTCAACAGCCTATGTGCCCAAGGTAGGAGTTCATGGCGCGTATCAACGGCTAGTAACGGGATGGTTTCGAAGGTGGTTATCAAAGATATCGCCTGCTCTTTGTTGATGCCGATGACTTTTATGAATAATTCAGGGTTGTCTGTCAAGAACTTGGTCGACAGGCAAGGGATGGCCCTTGACGATGTCCTGGTCGTTTGCGATGATTTGTCCCTTTCCTTTGGGAAATTACGCCTGCGCCCCTCGGGCAGCGCTGGAGGCCATAATGGTTTAAAATCCATTAT
>CAYZLU010000423.1:0-2371 GCA_964479285.1 uncultured Planctomycetales bacterium
AACAGCCCCTGGGTGCACCGCCAGGGCCCAAAGGCCGGGTGGCATTGCTGGGGTGAATTGTGGGGCAAGCATAAACACGAGATGACCGCCTCATGGCGCACCAAAGCCTTTGGTCTCAATACCCATGTGATCGAACAGCTCAAAAAAGCCCTTTGAGGCCACTACCTGCCTGTTGAAAGAGGAGATTGTGTGCGTTCTAATAAGTTTCTTCTAGTGTTTTTGTCGATTTTTTTGACCTTCTTTGCTAGTGATTGTTCCTTCCAAAATTTCCTTCTTAAAAAGAATATACAAAGCAATCAGAATAGGGTCGGATGTTTGGTTTTTCTTCCTTGGGATGATGATTGGAATCAATTTATGTACCCCAAGGAGAAGGCTGTCCAGGCCATGAATATGATCGAAAAATCCGGTATTAAATGGGTGCGTATGGATTTTAGCAGGACCAAAATTGAACCCACGAAAAATCAATACAATTACAAACAATTCGATTGGTTGGTGGAAGAATTGCATAAAAGGGACATATCTATTTTGGGTGTTTTAGGATACAGTCCTCCTTGGGCTTCCCAAAATGGTCAGTGGAACTCTCCACCTACGGACTTGCGGGGTTTTGGGAAATATATTTTTGAAACTGTTGGTCGATATAAAGGGAAGGTAGATTATTGGGAAATATGGAATGAGCCTAACCACAATGATTATTGGCAACCCCAAGGGGATTTAAGCGTTTATGTCCAATTATTAAAGGAGGCATATTTAGCCGCAAAATCAGCAAATCCTAAATCTGTTGTTTTAAATGGGGCTTTAGCGGAAGCGAACGCTGAGGACTTGCGAAAATTGTATCAATTAGGCGCGAAAGATTATTTTGATATTGTTAATGTTCATCTGATCGATATTACGATGCGATCGCAGGACCTGAAACGAGACATCACCAATAAAATTGTGAAAATCAAAAATATGATTAAGCAATTTCATGATGAAAAGAAACGTATTTGGATAACAGAAATTGGTTATCCCGGAATTCCACAGTTAAATGAGTCTGATTTAAATTCCGAGCAAAAGCAGGCGAATGTATTATTGGAAGTAATGGCTACGGCCATTAACAATGATGTGGACCTGATCTTTTGGGCGTTTTTTCAAGATACAAAGAAGTTTTTTAATAAGAATGGCATAGATTATTTTGGGTTAGTCAGATCGGATTTTACCCAAAAACCTTCCTTTGATAAGCTTGAGCAATGGATGAATCGATGATAGTGTTTAAGTGGGTTGACCTATGGTATTGAACATTAGAGATATTGCACGTAAAGCAGGTGTTTCGGTGGCCACGATCTCGCGGGCCATCAATCCGGAGACCCGCTGCAAAATTGCCCCTAAAACACTCATTAGTGTTGATGCTTTGATCCGAAAATATGGTTACACGCCCAATCTGTCGGCCAGAAATCTCAATAAAACGTCAACTAAAACAATAGGTGTCATCTTTCCCTATTTTTCAGGCCTGTTTTATCATTCCCATTATGTAAATATTCTTGCAGGAGTTTCTGACGCTTTATTGACGACGGACTATCAATTTAAGACCCTCCTATTAAGAGGAGAAAAGGAAAAGTGGGACCACTATGATTTTAAAAAAGGGGAACATGTGGATGGCCTTATTATTGAACACTGGCCTTATTTTTTCTCAGATAAATCTATTTTGGAAAATATGAAAATCCCCTGCGTTGTTATTAGTGACCTGAGGCGGAATGTAAAGACATTTTTTGCGTGCGGAGACCAGATTGCAGGCGGCAGGAAAGTCGCTGAATATCTTTTTGGTTTAGGGCATCGGCATTTTTCTGTTCTGACAGGGCTTGATACTTCAACAGACAGCCAGCTTAGGCTTAAAGGTTTTTGCGACTATTTGAAAGCAAAGGGCGTGTCATTAAATGGTCGCTGGATCATCCGCGCGGACTACCGTGAAGACATGGCGTATGAGAGGGTGGGGGAAGTCTTTAAAGAGCGTACAAGGCCAACAGCTGTTTTTTGTTTAAATGATCAAATGGCCATAGGTGTACTATGGAAATTAAAAGGCTTGAATATTGATTGCCCCAAAGAAGTGTCCGTCGTTGGTTATGACAATGAAATACGCGGCCAATTATGCCGGCCTTCATTGACCAGTGTCAATGTCCCGCTTTATGACCTGGCCGCCGAAGGTGTCCGAAGGATCATAAGTCATCTCAAATCTCCCGCAGCTGCCAAACCCCTGACAGGGCATGTCCTATACCCTGTGGAACTAATAGTCAGGGGATCGACGCAAAAGGCATCTATTAAATAACACCAGTTCGACATAAGTATTGAAAATCATTTTCTTCAAACACGGCTGCCTTTTTCCGCCAATTTTATCTCA
>CAYZLU010000424.1:0-2370 GCA_964479285.1 uncultured Planctomycetales bacterium
GGGCATGGGTCTTTTTGTTGCTGCTCACAGGAGTTTGGGGCGGATGCGCGTCGGTGAACAATGGCAATGATGGCCAGGTGCAGAGCTATCCTTCTCCGGTCATAGAAGCTGGATGGATACGTAACGGCGAACCGATCGAATACGACGGGCATAAATGGTATCCGGTCAATGATTATGAGGTCTTGCAGGATTCAGAAATTTATCAAGTCTCTGAATACAAAGGCGTACAGGTTTTTGTGGAAAAAATAGCCACTAAACCCTATGAACGTCTTTATACGAAGTTTGATAAGAATAAATTCCGTTATTTTGAGCGCCGGGACGATGATCAAAGTTGAAGGTTTATACAAAAAATTGGGGGGCCAACCTGTCCTTGAAGACATCACTTTCGATGTCAGCAGCGGGGAGATCATCGCCGTGCTGGGCCTGAGCGGGGCAGGTAAAACGGTGCTGCTCAAGCATTTGATCGGTTTGATCCGTCCTGATCGAGGGCGTGTTGTCATTGACGGGGTAGACATTGACTCTTTGAAGGAAGAACAACTATTGAAGGTCCGCTGCAATATGGGGTATTTGTTCCAGGAAGGGGCTTTATACGATTTTATGGATGTTTTCGATAATGTGGCATTCCCTTTGCGCGAGCACACCAAGCTTAAAGCTTCCGAGGTGGCCCTACGCGTGCGGGAGGTGTTAAAATTGGTGGACTTAGACGATGTAGAAACAAAATTTCCAGATGAACTCAGCGGTGGCATGAAAAAAAGGGTGGGACTGGCCCGTGCCATTGTCCTGGGGGCCAAGGTCCTGTTGTGCGACGAACCAACATCTGGACTGGACCCTATCCGCAGCCGTGATATATCGGATTTGATCCGGCACGTTTCCCAACAGATAGGGTCAACTACAGTGATGACGTCACATGATGTGAACAATTCATTTCGCATTGCCTCAAGGCTTCTCATTATCAATGAATGCCATATCGCTGCCATGGGGACGGCCCAACAGTTGAAAGAATCACAGGAACCATTTGTACGGGAATTTTTACAAGCAGCGACTGCGTGATTTCTCCCCCTTGACGGGGGAGAAGCCTGCCAACAGGCAGGCGCTCAGGTGGGGGTAAAAGGTATATGGAGAATAATGGCGGGAATTTAAAAAGATTGGCAGCAGGGTTGTTCTTTATTATTGGCTTAGGGTTGATCGCGGTCAGTGTATTCTTTATTGGTCTTGACCGGGGGCTGACAGAGCCCAAATTTCAGGTCATTGTCCTTTTTAACCAGGTAGGGGGGCTGGTTGAGGGTTCTCCCATCCGTATTTCCGGGGTGGACGTGGGGGTGGTGGGGGCTGTCGATTTTTTAAGCCAGCCAATTGACGGGCGCAGCCTTAAGGTGCGTTTGGATATTTTTAAGAAATATGAATTTGAGTTTCGTAAGTGCTCCAAGATCAGCATCAGGACCGAAGGGGTGCTTGGGCAGAAGCTCATTGAGATCAGCGAGGACCATTCTTTAAAAGCGTTTGATCCAGCCGCCCCGATCATTGGTGAAGATCCGCTTGATGTTGAAGACATGGCCGCGGTCATAACCAGCACGGCAGTTTCCCTTCAAGCGACCAGTCAGGGTGTGCAGGACGTTCTGCATGAATGGAAATACATCTCCATCAAGACCAAAAAACTCCTTAACCGTGTTGATGAAAAATTGCTGAATGGCAATTTATTTAAAGTTTTTTAAAGAAGGAGCGGACGATATGTTTGTTCTGGGTAATTTTATAGATGGATTGGCCTATGTGGTCAATGCTCTTTTGTTCATCATGTATTGGCTGATTTTGGTCCGTGCCCTTTTAAGCTGGGTCAATCCCGACCCGTTTAATCCGATAGTCCAGTTTTTAATGCGGGTCACAGAGCCTGTGTTGGAACCAGTCCGCCGGCTGTTGCCGCCCTTGCCCATTGATATATCGCCTGTTATCGTGTTTTTTATCATCATGTTTTTGCAAAAATTCCTGGTGAACAGTTTATACGGATTGGCGGAAAGGCTTCAATAAGGTTAATCTTGCTTGCCAAAAGCCAAAAGTTGAGGTATAAAGTATTTTCACTAAAATCCATGATATTGAAACCAGTCTCGTTGCGACCAGGGGGTCTTCATGTTTGATCAAGTCAAGAAGTTGATGGAAATGAAAAAGCAGGCGGACATACTTAAAAAAGAACTAGAGGCCACCATCATCGAGGTCCAGGAGACCCGCGGCATCAAGGTGGTAGTCAACGGGGCGCAGATATTCCAGTCCATTGACATTGAAGAAGGGCTCTTGAATGCCGGTAATAAGAACCGCATCCAGATGGACCTTTTAAAAAACATGAATACGGCCGTCAAACGCTCCCAGCAGGCAGCGGCC
>CAYZLU010000425.1:0-2368 GCA_964479285.1 uncultured Planctomycetales bacterium
GACAGCAAAAGACCAGGCGCTTATCAGTAAAGCTCATGATAACTTGGGCGGTATTGATTTGAATTCATCCTATTTGAAATTTAAATTCAGGCGAGATGAAAATGGCGTCCCCCTGCCTTTGAGGGAGCAAGACTTCTCGATGCTTTCGGCCCCGGGATTTGTCGCGGTCATAACCGCCATCAAATCTGCCTCAGACCTGCCTATCCTAACACAACTCAAAAGGATGTGATGTATCATTTACGTTAACGTGAGTTTGATATAACGTCATTCTGAGGCGTAGCCGAAGAATCTAAAGGTTTATTAAGATCTTTCGCTACGCTCAGGATGACATAAGGACTCTTAATGTCGAACTCACGTTACGTTAAGATAAACTGAGGCCTGAAATAGGGACTATTTTCAGGATCGTGCCTTTAACTCCAGAAAAGTTTCCTTTTTCAAAATCAGCGATCATGGCCCAATCAGGCGTTGTCCTGATTTTATCCCCTGAAACCTCAAGCCCCATGTTCTGAGCATTGAGGTCGATACCACCCGGTGTAGCAGCCATGCCCTTATCAGGTGCGTGATTTGACGGCGCATTTATGCTTGATCCTGACGGAGCAGAAGGCACAGGTACTGTGGTGGCAGATGTGGCTTTCTTTTTAAGTGCATCTATCATTGCTTTCAGTCTTTTGACATCTGAAGGATCTGCGCGATCCATGGCCTCCTGTAAATAAGGTTGGATCTCTGGCAAAAGCTTAGTAAATGTCCCCTGCCGTCGGATAAATGGCACCTGCTCTCTTCCTCCTACAACTATCTCCATTACTTCGACGTTCCCATCGCCAGAAATATTATAAGAAGTACCCGCTTTTTGTTTGGGATCATGGTTGTCATATATGGTTAACCGTTTTAGGGCCATTCCATCTGGTGTATCCTTAAGCTTATCGAGCTCCTTTTCAGTCAATGTCTCCATGGGCTTCCCACCGTAGGTTTCTTGAATCCGAGCGACAAGACCTTCCACCTGACTATCCGTATAGCTGCCATTATCATTCTTAAGTTTTTTTAATGATCCTGTATATATCCCTGTGTCCTTGTCTAACCAATCAAGTCCCTGTTGTATAGATAAAATTGCAGGTGCCTGCTGACTCGAATTTTCAGCTATCTCCTTAATGCAGCGTTGAATATCTGCCAGATCAAAAAATTCATTCGCCTGTAATTTTCCTTCATATTGGGGAGACGATATATTAATATTATAAAAATCACCTTCCAATCCTCCAATGAAAATATTCTTTTCATTTGGCTTTGAGGAGATAATGATGGGGTTCTTTGCAGCGTTAAAAACTTTTATATACTCCCCAATCTTCCGTGCCTTTCTTTTAGGGGCATGCTTTTCCATCAAATTTAATATGTAACTCATTCTATTTCCGACATCTTGCCAAGCAGGCGATGGTATAGGATATTGTTGCTCATCGCTAAAAGGATTTGGAGGATGCTTAATTTGAATGGTTATTAAACTACTTGAAAAACTCATGAAAGAAGACCAATTATCTTCTTTTATACCAAGCATTACACCAGCTCCATGAATTTTTTCTCCTCCAAATTCGTAATCCAAATTGACATAATAGGTTTTTCCATCAATCTTTACTTCAAGGGGTTTAAGCATGCGTAATGTTAAAGGACCGTCTGGTATCGTCTGGTCGTCTGCTTCTTGTGTTGTGGAATCCTGCCCATACAAGTCAACGGTTGGCCCAAGGGTATTGGGTGCCGGCTTTTTTCGTAGGGTTTCAATCACCTTGATATAGGGCCATTTTTGAGGATACTTGTTCGCAGATAAGTCTTCCAATTGATTTACCGCGTCATCTAAGGCTTCTTTGGCCTCATCGTCTTTACCCATCACATAATTTTGAGAGCCATTGGAATCAATTTGGGTAATTTTTTTATCCCTCACATTTATGATATACTCCACATAAGGGGTGGCACGGAAATTTTCTTTAAAGTCAATGACATTTCTCCCGCGCATGCTGATGTTGAGGACAAAATGATTTGATGTAGAAGCATTAAGAATGGGCTTTAGTATCCCTGAAGCTGTTTTCTTACTGGCAGCAAAAGCAGGGTTAGCCACTGTTGCAAAAAGCAATACTGTGACCATCGCCCCTCGAAGACCTTTAAACATAGACAAAACTCCCCCAGTAGGCTTCGCTGTTTGCTCAACCTTCATGGCAAAATTGGCAGCCACCCCTCCTGAAAAATATTTCCGAGCGACCATTTGATGACTGGTAGCATCCGGCATTTCTTTAATATAATTAAAGACCCCTTTCTTATAAGCTTGCAGATATTGCCGGTAGATTTTTTCTCCCCGGGTCATATCCACCGACAAAACCCCACCCGTCTT
>CAYZLU010000426.1:0-2351 GCA_964479285.1 uncultured Planctomycetales bacterium
ACCATATGCATCACATGAGAATATTTCTCGATCCCCATGAATTCTGAAAGCTGCACTGTTCCCTTCTCACAGACACGGCCCAGATCATTACGCCCCAAATCCACCAACATGATATGCTCGGCTTTTTCTTTGGGGTCAGCCAAAAGGCTTTTTACTAGCCCCAAGTCCTCTGCCTCGCTGCTTCCGCGCGGACGCGTACCTGCGATAGGACGAGTTTCAACGATACCGCTTTCACAACGCACTAAAAGCTCAGGAGAAGCCCCTACCAGCTGTAACCCATCAAAATTTAAATAAAACATGTAAGGTGAAGGATTAAGCACACGTAGACTACGGTAAATTTCAAAAGCATCGACGCTGATATCAGCCTTAAAACGCTGGGACAAAACTATCTGAAAAATATCTCCGGCTTTAATATGGGCCTTACCCTTGACGACCATTTGCTCATATTGCGCCTTGGTGTAGTTTGAAATCACTGATATTTTTCTTGTTTTCTTTTTAGGCTGGACCATTGATAAAGGTTTTTGTAAATCAGAGGTCAAGTCATCGATGATCTTAAGGGCGGCATTATATTTTTTAATTTTCACATTCCGGCTGTCCCCTTTGGCCAAGTGCACACAACTGACCACCTTGATCGTATGGTGACGATGGTCAAAGGCCACTAAATTCCGGGCCAGGACCAAACAAATATCAGGCAAACTTAAATCATCCACGGTTTTATCCGGCAAGTGTTCAAAAAAACGGACACAGTCATAACTCAAATACCCCACCATGCCGCCATAAAAACGAGGCAGTCCTGCCACCTCCACGGCACGGTAATCTTTCATCAAATCACGAACCACGGACAAGGGAGATCCAGTAAAAGAAATATCTTCAGGTTTATAACCTTTATGAAGTCGAAATAATTGGGCCTTTTGGGCTTTAGAGGTAAAGACCACTTCAGGGTCACGCGCGATAAAAGAATACCGGGCGACTTTTTCTTCACCTTCCACGGATTCCAGCAAAAAAGAATAGGCGCTGTGAGCGGCCAATTTGTAATACGCTGAAACCGGCGTTTCCAAATCCCCTGGTATTTCCTTATAAACAGGGATCAAGTTGCCTTTTGAACTCAATTTTAAAAATTCTTCTTGGGACAAGTGGTTCATAAGATTCCGTAAGGTGCCTGTCATTGCGAGGAGCGCTTTTCAGAGACGAAGCAATCCCTGAAAGAATTAATCTTCCTGAGATCGCTCCGCCCTTCGGGCTCGCAATGACACTATTTTATATTTCAATCTTCCTATAAAAACAACTCCGTTGATTGGTGTGGCAAGCGGCGCCTATTTGGTCCACCTTCATTAAAAGCACATCGCAGTCACAATCATAATAAATTTCTTTCACATGCTGAAAGTGCCCTGAAGTCTCGCCCTTGACCCAGTATGTCTTGCGTGAGCGTGACCAATAAGAGGCTTTGCCATTTTTTAAGGTATCACGCAGCGAATCAATGTTCATCCAAGCCATCATCAAGACCTCATTGGTCTTATAGTCCTGGGCAATGGCAGGGATCAGTCCTTCAGCATTGAATTTCAATTTATCAAGATTGTCCTTGGTGATCTGGATTGTTTCTATTTCAGGATTGCTGCTCATCGCACATTCACTTTCTTCTGTTTTAAAAAAGTTTTAACATCAGGGACCGATAACTCACCGTAATGAAAGACCGAGGCTGCCAATGCCGCGTCCGCGGTGCTATCGGTAAAAACCTGGTAAAAATGCTCCAAAGTCCCTGCCCCGCCTGAGGCGATCACCGGGATATTGACCGCAGCTGCCACCGTACTCGTTAAAGGCAGATCAAAACCGTTTTTAGTGCCGTCAGCATCCATGCTTGTCAATAAAATCTCTCCTGCCCCCTTGGCTTGGGCTTCCTTGGCCCAATCAACCGCATTGCGCCCCGTGGCGGTCCGCCCTCCGTGGGTAAAAACTTCCCAATGATCACCGACCCGTTTGGCATCAATGGCGACAACAATGCATTGAGTGCCAAACATGTTTGCGGCCTGACGGACCAGGCCCGGCTCGTTGACCGCGGCGGTGTTCATCGAAACTTTGTCCGCACCGGCATTGAGTAAATTACGGATATCGCTGACATTGCTGATGCCTCCCCCCACTGTCAAAGGCATGAACACACATTCCGCAGTTTTCCGCACAACATCCAGAAAAATCTTGCGGTTTTCATGACTGGCGGTGATGTCTAAAAAAACCAATTCATCAGCACCGGCCTGGTCATAGGCTCGAGCACAGTCCACCGGGTCACCTGCGTCTTTAAGGGCGATAAAATTGACCCCCTTGACCACCCGGCCGTCTTTGACATCCAAACATGGAAT
>CAYZLU010000427.1:0-2336 GCA_964479285.1 uncultured Planctomycetales bacterium
TGAGCATACGTTAAGGACATTTCTGGAAGCGGAGGCGTATGATGGTCCTTCCCTCATCATTGCCTATAGCCATTGCATTGCCCATGGAATAAACATGACCACGGGAATGCAAAACCAAAAAGCAGCTGTCCAGTCCGGTTATTGGCCGTTATTCAGGTATAATCCTGATTTGGTCAAACAAGGGCAGAACCCTTTGCAATTAGATTCCGCGGCGCCGAAGGTACCGTTAAAAGAATTCACAGATATGGAAAATAGATTTAAAATGCTTACGAAAAGTAATCCTGAAGTTGCGCATCATCTGGCTTTACAAGCCCAGGATGATTTAAATAATCGCTGGCAGATATTGCAAAAGATGAGCATAACAAACCAAGACAAGGTGGGAGCCTAATATGGACTTATCAACAACATACCTGGGGTTAAAATTAAAGAATCCATTGGTCGTTTCAGCGTCACCTCTGTCGAAAAGTATTGATAATTACAAACTGCTCGAAGAGGCGGGGGTCGCGGCCATCGTTAATCACTCCTTGTTTGAAGAGCAGATCACCCATGAAATAGGAGAGCTCCAGCATTATTTAAGCAAAGGCTCTGAAAGTTACGCAGAATCTTTGTCCTATTTTCCCCAAGCCACGGAATTTAAATTAGGGCCTGATGAATACCTGGACCATATTTACCGGGCCAAAAAAGCCATCAAGATTCCTGTCATTGCCAGCCTTAACGCGCACACTGAAGGGGGTTGGGAGACCTTTGCCAAGCAGATCCAACAGGCCGGGGCTGATGCTTTGGAGTTAAATGTGTATTATATGGCCACTAATCCGGACATGGATGGCCGATATGTGGAAGAAAGCTACATTGATATATTACAAGGGGTCAAATCCATTGTGACCATACCCGTGGCGATCAAGATTGGTCCTTACTTTAGCGCCCTTGCCAATATGGCCAAGCGTTTAGACCAGGCCGGGGCTGATGGGTTGGTTTTATTCAACCGCTTTTACCAGCCTGACATTGACCTTGAACAGTTAGAAGTGGTCCCTGATTTGTCATTAAGTTCCTCTTATGACATGCGTTTGCCGCTGCGTTGGATAGGTGTCTTATATGGTCATATTAAAGCTAATTTAGCAGCGACGACAGGGATACACACCAGTGAAGATGTCCTTAAGATGATCATGTCAGGTGCAGATGTGACCATGCTTTGTTCTGCGTTGCTTAAGCACGGCCCCAATCATGTGAAGGTCATTCTAAAAGGCATGGAAGAATGGATGAAGGAACACGAGTATGTCTCCGTCGCCCAAATGAAGGGCAGCATGAGTCAAAAATCCTGCGTTAACCCGGAAGCCTTCGAACGCGCCAATTATATGAAGACCCTGCAAAGTTATAAATAAAATTCTCTTATCATTCCATCGCGTGCCGGAATGATAAGAGAGTTTTATTCCGTTAAATCTCCAATGATCCAAAAGTTCAAAATCCCACAAAATCCCACCAGGTTGCCTCTAGGCCGTTTACATGTTATATTTTAAATAGAAATGAAAAAAATCCTATTGATTGCTTTGACTCTGGTAAGTTTCTTAATTACCGGCACGATCGGGCCTTTGCCCGCTTTGTCCCAGGACTACCATCTGCCTGTGCCCGGAGTCATGGTCCATTTGAGCCAACCCCTGGAGCTGCCTATTTTAAGAGGTATTAAAGTCCATCCAGATTCCCCCTTTAGTTTCGATTTTATTTTAGACCAAGGTGATGCGTTGCCAACCAGGGGCGTGTCACCATCCCAGAGGCAAACCCCTAACGCCTTAAAGTTGGAAGCCACCAAACTCATCAAATACTTTCTCGCCGGCTTGACCATCCCAGAGAAAGATTTGTGGGTCAACCTCTCTCCCTATGAAAAAGAACGGATTATCCCCAACAGTTTCGGCCTGACCGAAATGGGTCGTGATTTGCTTGCTGAAGATTATATGCTTAAGCAAATCACAGCTTCATTAATTTATCCCCAAGATGGGGTAGGCAAGGATTTTTGGAAGCATGTCTACGAAGAGGCAGCCCAAAGGTTCCATACAACGGACATCCCAATCAATACATTTAATAAAGTCTGGATCCTTCCAGAAAAAGCCGTAGTGTATGAAAATTCTAAGGTAGGAGCAGCTTACGTGGTGGAAAGTCAATTAAAGGTAATGCTGGAAGAAGATTATTTGTCACTTTCACATTATTCTAAAGTTACCAAGGTCTCCGGGGACATAAGCAGTTTAGGCAGCCAAATCCTGCGCCAAATCGTCATCCCTCAGCTGACCAAAGAGGTCAATGAAGGCAAAAATTTTGCCCGCCTGCGCCAGGTGTACCACAGCCTT
>CAYZLU010000428.1:0-2323 GCA_964479285.1 uncultured Planctomycetales bacterium
GCTGCGTGCTTTTGAAGCAGACTTTTCTAATCCTGAGGAGGGGCGCGCTCTGATAGTTTTGTTCCAGAACAAGATCAATTTGGTCAAAAGCCATATGCATTATCTGAAGTTGGAAGCATTTTCTGCCAGGGTCGCGGCCCAAAAAGAAAAAGACCGTCTGGCTATTTTGAATGGCAACATCGGTTATGTCTTTCGTGATGGCCATCCAGAAAATCCCAATGGCACCAAGAAAGCATTTGCCATTGATGTCAACATTGTTCAATAATTGAACCTATCAAATGGGGTCAAGGGGCGTTGGGAGAATCCTGCGTCTCTTTTTTATTGGGGTTAAATGTGATGCCCTTGAAATCCTTCCATAAGGAAAGAGGTAATTATGACTTTAGAAGATAAGATCAGTCAAGATTATGTGCAGGCAATGAAAGCCAGGGATTCTTTTAATTCATCTGTCTTAAGTTTTTTACGCGCCCAAATAAAGAATGTCAAGGTTGATAAAAGACTGGAAACAGTCCCTGATGAGGATGTTATTAGCGTGATTAAAAAGCAGGTCAAACAACGGCAGGATTCTATTGCTCAATTTAAAACCGGTGGCCGCACGGACCTGGCAGAAAAAGAAGAAATGGAATTGGGTATATTAAAAAAATACCTCCCGCCTGAAATGTCACCTGAACAAATAAAAAACATAGTCGAAGAAATTATTACGGCGAGTGGTGCCACGTCCATCAAGGACATGGGGCGTGTCATGAAAGATGTGTTGGGACGGCTAGCAGGCCAGGCGGACAATCAAACGGTCGGAGTAATTGTCAAAGAACGTTTATCGAGAATATAAGGTCGTATGTGGATTTTTAAGAATATTTCTTTGGCATTCATTCTTGTCTTTATCATTGGCGCCATAGGCTTCACTTTTTGGATCCGGGACCGGTATGTTGTCCCCATTTTGACTTATCATCATGTGGGGATACCTTCAGGGAAATGGCGCCTTAATACTGTAAGCACAAAATCATTTGATTATCAAATGGATTTCATGAAAAGGCATGGTTTTGAAGTCATTAGTTTTGATGACCTGGTGGAAGGTCTCAAAAAAGGCCATGAATTCAACCGTAATACCGTTGTCCTCCAATTTGACGATGGGTATGAGGATAATTACAAGTATGCCTTTCCCATCCTTAAGAAGTATGGTTTTCCAGCGATGGTGTTTTTGGTGTCTGACAAGATAGGTACTCCCGATTTCCTGACCTGGGACGAAATAAAGGAAATGGAAAAGTATAATTTTTTAGCCGGCGCGCATACGAGGCACCATGCTTATCTGCCCAGGGTCGGTTTGATCAAAGCGGAGGACGAGATAGCCGGCAGTAAAAAAGTGATTGAAGACCATTTAGGGCACAGTGTTGATTATTTTTGTTATCCTTCAGGGGGATTTACTGAAGAAGTCAAACGTCTTGTCAAAGAGGCAGGGTATAAGGCCGCTGTAACTACCAATCGGGGCAAGAGCAGGTTTGATGTGGATATGTATGAGTTAAAACGCATACATATGAACAATACTGATGATGGATATTCTGGATTGATTTTATGGTTTAAATTATCAGGTTATTATAACCTGTTCCGCAAATTGAAGGACAGCGGCGAATTACCTAAGAGGGTTTTGTATGAACAAAATGTATTGTTTAGATGACAATGGTGCTTTTATCATCGAAGATTACCAGCATGCCAAATTATTTGCGGATTTCTTTCCAGGAGTGTCCGGTTTGTATGGGGTCCCGATGTGGGCCTTTTATGTCAACCGCGGACAGGCGTTAAGTTCATTTGGCATTGAATCAAAGGACAAGGCCATCCTGGAATTCCAGCCGGCCAATAAAGCCTATCGACTATCGTCGACTGCGGGCTTCCGGACATTTTTAAAAATCAGCGATGGCAAGCGCCAATTGTTTTATGAGCCTTTTGCCAACAGGCTTGTTTCTGCTTATAAAGTCAGCCAGCGTATGCTGATCACCAGCCATGATTTGACTATTGAGGAAATTAATACGACCTTGGGAATAAAGGTGTCGGTCAATTATTTCACCATGCCGCAAGAGCCTTTTGCGGGGTTGGTGCGCAGGGTGACTGTTGAAAACACGGGCCGAAGGCCATTGACAATCCAGTGCGTAGATGGTTTGCCTGCCATTAATCCATACGGTCTTAAGGACTGGCTAAGCAAAAACATGAGCCGTACCGTGGAAGCCTGGATGACGGTGCATCATGTAAAAGCCAAAGCACCTTTTTACCAATTAAAAGTAGAGGTGGCAGATACCCCTCAAGTCACACCTATAAAAGAAGGAAATTTTTATTT
>CAYZLU010000429.1:0-2306 GCA_964479285.1 uncultured Planctomycetales bacterium
TGCCTTTTGAGCCATCTTGCTTAATTAACGTGTCGGCTGCTTTTGCCACAATTGCTGATATCAACGTTGTTTCTTTTCAGCCTGATGACCAAATCCTTTTTCGCCAAGGTCAGATATGGAGTGGGCAGCTTAAACCTTTTTCTTCAGGTACCTCCGGCCATCCCATTACTTTTGGCTCGTTTGGTGCTGGGGCCAATCCTGAAATAAATGGGGCCAACCTGATTACGGAGTGGAGCAGTGGACAGGCCAATATATGGCAGGCTTCCGGGGTGTCCTACAGCCCTAGACAAGTGTTTGTTAACTCAGTGAGGGGGGCGGTGCAATCTTCAGAAGCCGCCTGTGTTACCAATGGGGACTGGTACTATGACCCGTCCAGTCAGATACTCTATTTATATAGCACAACTGATCCTAATCTTGATACCATTGAAGCCGCGGGGTCTGCTCACGGGATATTTATATCCAGCAAATCATATCTGGTCTTTAATAATTTGTCCGTCACTAAGGCAGGGATGTATGGTGTTGAAGTAGGCACGGGCAAACATATCAGTTTGTCAGGGGTCAATGTTAGTCTATCTGGTACATCAGGCATTGACATAGACCAAGGCTCTAGCGTTGTAACAGTCACCGGTGGGGAGATTACTGAAAATGGCTTTATTGATCCGGAAGATAATAACGGGATCGGGACAGGAGGGCTGGGTAATGCTTCCACCGGGATCGTCATTGACGGAGTGCATATCTATAATAACCTTCATTCCGAAATTGAAGCCTATGGCCCCCCTAGCGGACCATCGGACGTTCTTATTAAAAATTGTTTAATAGAGGGCGGGAATTACGCGATAGGAGACGGGATCAAGGTGGACGGTCCGGGGGTAGGAACAGTCACCATACACCACAACGTCATCCGAAATAATTACGGGAGCGGTGTCATAGCAGAGGGGGCGGCAGTGCCGGTACTGCAAGTATATCAAAACACAATCACTGGAAATCGCGGGAATGGAATCTACGCTCTAAATGGTAATTGGGTCATAGAGAATAATATTATCCAAAACAATGATTCAGCCTCGCTTGGCTGGGCTGAAATTGACACAGAAGCTACGACCGGAACGTTTAACTCGGATTACAATGTTATCTGGAGGGCTAGCGGTTCAACCTATTTTATATGGCAAAGCCGGAGTGAAACGTGGGCAGAATGGAAGACACTCAGCGGCGGGGACTCGCATTCCTTTAATGCTGACGCAAAATTGAACGCGAACGACACGCTCCAATCAACTTCTCCAGCGATCGGAACCGGGGAGGTCCTCAGTTCCAATTATCAACTCGGCCTTTCCCCGGCTTCAAGCTGGCCATCGAATGTGATCACACTAAGTCAAAATAGCACAGCTACAGGCTGGGACATGGGGGTTTATGTGTTTGTTCCTATACTTTATGGTGATGTGAACGCAGATGGGCAGGTAACCATTTATGATGCTTTCATGGCTTCACAATTCGCCCTTGGCCTTACGAACCTAACCGCAGACCAGCAGAAGGCTGCGGATGTGTCTGGAGATGGAAAGGTGACTACGTATGACGCATTTCTGATAGCACAATACGCAGTCGGACTAATCAAAAAATTTCCAGTAGGATGATTTGATGAACAATTTTCCCAGAAAAATCTTATGATATAGGACAGCAAACCAGGTAGATCAGGAATGCTTGCAAAGTAGCAGTTTTGTCTCAAAGCCTAAAGTTGTCGCACTATGAGTTACAATTTGTGGTTCCCGCTTAGTTACCCAATTAATTGGTATTATTCAATTTTATCTGGTAAGCTTACGTTAATTATAATAGTGAAGTCAGTGCAAAAATCATGCGAAAGATAATTGCCATATTTATCCTTGTATGTTTCTTGAGCACAGGACAGACCAGCCTATGCTCCCTCGTGTATGCCTCTGCTTATGCCGTCGAAGAAACAGGGAATATTGCCCATGAAGATACTCTATTGCTTGGTGGGCAACGGGGAATTTATTTGCCAGCGCCAGGGGTGATGGTGCATTTAAGCCCACCGCTTGATCCCCCAGTTCTTAGAGGAATCAAGGTCCATCCTAATGATCCTTTCCGGTTGGATTTTATTTTAGACCCGGGAGATAAGAGTTTGTCTCCTAAAAGAGGGGAAAGCAAATTAAGCAATGGTGAGCTTAAAGTTGAATTTTCTAGGTTGATAAAATATTTCCTTGCTAGTTTGACCATTCCTGAAAAAGATTTATGGGTCAATCTTTCTCCTTACGAAAAAGACCGTATCATTCCCCAAAGTTTTGGATTGACTGAAATGG
>CAYZLU010000430.1:0-2295 GCA_964479285.1 uncultured Planctomycetales bacterium
ACTGATACATATCCTATTTGACTAAATTCTAAAGGTCCTAATTTCCGGCTGTCAACTCCCAATACTTGCGCCTGGCCAGCGGACGGTGATAAAATATTGACCAGGGTTTTGATCGTCGTGGTCTTCCCTGCACCGTTAGGCCCCAAGAAAGCAAACACGCTTCTTTCCGGAACTTTAAGGTTTAAATCACAGACAGCCGTTTTCTTGCCAAATTTTCTGACCAAACCAAAAGTTTGGATTGCGTAGCCCATAAAATCTCCTATTTTTCCTCTCCCCACCGCGCCTCAATGGCCTCTAAGAGCTCTTTCTTTTTGATTGAAAGGCGCTTTGATTCCACAACCAAGCGTTCGGCTTCGGTTTGCAAGATCTGTTTTCTTTGTTCATCCGTGGCCATTCTGATCTCTGCGATCACACTGCCTATGCCTGGACGGATTTCCAGCATATTGTCCCTGACAAGCTGGTTAATCGACTTTTGGACCGTGTTCGGGTTTACTTTCAACTCACGGCTGATTTCCCGGACAGAAGGAAATGGGTCGCCTGGTTTAAGCTGTCCTGATACAACGGCCTTCTTGGCCGCGTAAATAATTTGCTCATAGATAGGAAGACCTGGCTTGATAGAAATTATAAAGTTAAGCACATGAATATCCTTTTATGTGTACTATAACACATAGTACACTAAAAGTCAAAAAAATTTATCCATTACCCCTTATTCTATTCATCCATCAGGCGTTTTTTGTTGTAAATCATGCTTTCGCGGGAGGATTCGGCGATGTTGAGTTTTTGGGTGTCCATGCGGATGGCGTCCTCAGGGCAGACTTCGACGCAAAAGCCGCAATAGACGCATTTTCCCAAATCGAGGATGAATTCAGCAGGGTATTTTTCAATATTAGGGTCCGGGTGTTCCGCAGCGGTGATCTCAATGCACCGGGCCGGACATACGGTCTCGCACATCATGCAAGCCACACATCGGGGAGAACCGTCCTCGCGCTTGGTCAAGCGGTGCCGGGTCCTTAAACGTGAGGACAAGGGCCGTGGCATTTCCGGGTATTGATACGTGATAGCACCTTTGACCTCTTTGCATAGGCCGACCAGATGAAGGATATGAAAGGTCACATTGTAAAAAAAATGTTTGGAGGTCAGATATATGCCGCTGATGAGCATCGGAAGATAGGTGTTTTCCCAAAAATTTAATTCCCGGCGATTGGATTGTTTCCAGGCGCGCTTCATTTGGGAAACGCGCAAGGATGAAAAATGGCCTTTGGGATCAAAGTATTTTTCCAGTTCCTGCCGGCGTTTTTCAGTCGTATTTTCCATGAACTCCCTTAACCTCCTCTAAAGAGAAGGAATTATTTAACTATCCCAAAAGAGTTATCACAACAGCGGTGATGGCAATGTTGATCAGTGAAACTGGCAGTAAAATCTTCCATCCTAAATTCATTAGCTGGTCGTAACGAAACCTTGGCAAGGTCCAACGGACAGCCATCAGGACCCAGATAAAGAAAGCAACCTTTGTAAAGAATGATAAAACACCCAAAATCACCACCGGCAAATTAGAAAGAACGATGTGCGCCCCCCAAGGAAAATAAAATCCATCCGGGTGCAAATACGGCACCTGCCATCCGCCAAAAAATAGGGTCGTCATCAAGGCCGAGACCAGCACTGTTTCAACCAGGTCCGCTAAAAAGAACATCCCGAATTTCATGCCGCTGTATTCCACAAAATAACCGATGATCTCTGACTCCCCCTCGGGAAGGTCAAAAGGGGTGCGTTTGGTTTCAGCCGTGGCCGCAGTCAGGAATAAAAAAAACGCAATCGGCTGGACAAAAATACCCCATTTGGGAATCCAGCCGCCTAACATATAAGCGCCTTGTGCGACATCCAACGCCTGAAGGTCCAGCGTATTGAAAACCATGATGAGACCCATGATGGCCGCACCCATGGTGATCTCATAGGCAATCATCTGCGCGGCCCCGCGCATACCGCCTAAAAAAGCGTAATTATTGTTCGATGAGAAGCCCGCCAGGACAACGCCATAAACACCCATGGACATCATGGCAAAAATAAAAATAAGTGCGATATTGAGATTGGCCGCTTGCAATTGAATGACATGGTTATTCACTACCAAGGCGCCGCCGATGGGAATGGCTGCGAAACCAACAAGGGCGAAAATGACAGACAAATACGGGGCCAAATTAAACAGGAATTTATTGGCCCCCTCAGGAATGAATTCTTCCTTGCTGAGCATCTTAAGCACGTCGGCAATCGCATGAAAAAGGCCCATGGCTTTGAAGCCAA
>CAYZLU010000431.1:0-2288 GCA_964479285.1 uncultured Planctomycetales bacterium
CAGGCGATACGCTAGTAACCCCATCAAGATGATATTGACCTAATAGAGTACCTAGAGGAGCTCTGATAAAAGATTGCAACCAAAGACCAGAAAAAGCTACGTCAAATTTCCCTTCCTTACTCATATCCTTATACATGTCTTGTTCAAGTAATTTATCAGCATTATGATGAATCTTGACATCTTCATCGAGATAGGATTGAAAGCCTAGTACAGTTTCAAATACTTTTGGACTTGTTGAAAAAAAGGAAAGAAATTTAGAAAAATCCCCTTCTTCTGATATACCCTTCTTATGCATTACATCAAGAACTCCTTGTTTAGCTTTGGTATAGTCAGCTTGAGCGATAGTGGAATACATGGCCTTAACTTGATCCACGTTAATGGACATGCCATTACTTTTAAGCGTGTTCGACACCTCTTTGGTTTTTAAATCAATTACCTTTTCTGAATCACTTTTTACAATGGTAGACCCCCGGCCACCCGTTTTTTCCGTATCTATTTCCACAGTAACCACCAGCTGATTGTTAATAAGGACTGCCTCAGTGATAATACCGCTTATAGTTATCTTGTTTTTCTGGAGAATACTGCTAGCCTTTTCCGATGATACCACCTGGGGAGGGACGGCGGTAGGTTTTGGAATTATCACTTGTTCATTCTCATCAAAGCCCGTTCCATGTCCTGGCGCTCCCACCCAGCCGTGGCCTACCACGTTATCCCCACTGTCAACATACTCAACAAGATTAAACCCTTTATCGCCTTCATTACCCTTGGCTATTTTATTGACAACCCATGTATTTTTTACCGACTGTTTTAATTGTCCATCGCCCCAAAAATTAACATTAGACAACTCATACTGTGTGTCTCCCTCATTGTGCAGTTGGCCATCCGGGCCCCTAACAATGGCTAACTGATGGGAAATTGTTTGGTCTGCAGTATGGCCATCACCAGGGGCGCCAGGGACACTTGCAGAAGTCCTTATTTGAGCCGTGGGTAATCCCACGTCACTGCCACCTTTCGGTGTCTGTGCCACAAGATACACAATCCCATTTAAAACCTGGGCATTAGTCACGTTCTCGTAGTATCTCTTCCCAGCGCTGAGTACATTAATCCCATATTTTTCAAGACTAGCAATGTCCGCGTTATATATGTACCCGTTCAAATCAGCAACAAAAAATTTCCCCTGGGTAGTAGCAACATAGGGCGTACCACCATGACTGGTATAGCTGAATGAAAAAGGCACTACTGTTTTAGGGTCTTCCACCCACATACTAAACACCTGACTTGCTCCGGCCGTTTTCACAATGCTCGAAATAGCATTGGATGCGTTCACCATTTGATTAATTCCCATCCACTCACCAACATTTCTTAAAGCAGAGATGGCCTGGTCCAATTCCGGTGTTACCCTAAACTTTCCCGGTAAGCCAATAACAGGCACTAAAGTGCCAAATACTTTATTATCTGGTCCTAGTGTTTGTGATAAAATGGTTTGTATTTTTTGTCCCGACACAACCGTGAATGGTTCCTGATTCTGGCCCAGATAATACACATTATCTGCATTTTTATATGATCCACTGAACATGTCACCTAATCCCCACCATACTTCTTTATTCCCCTTGGTTCCATACATGTAGGCCACACTTTTTATCCCTTTGTCCAAAGTAATAATGACATTCGAATCATCTTCATCCATTCTTCGTTTTTTAAAATCAAGGTCATATTCCGTCGGGCCTCCTTTATTGACAAGACCATCCGGGGTTTCTATAATAGTGATGCTCCTCCATACCGGTTTCTTTTTTGATGGTTGTCCTGGTTCTTTATCGTGGTTAGCAGCCACTGAGGGCGCATAATTTGATACAAATTGTCCATCTTTCATCTTCCCCCAATAACCAGGTCTGGGCCCCTGTAAATGTATCCCTTCATAGGCTGTACGTGTGATATACCCTACGCCTCTCGCATTAGTTACTATATGATATGTTACTCGAGGGGGCCTAGGAGGCACATATATATATTGCGGCTTACCAACTTCTTCTTGATGTTTTATGGTAATAAAACCTGTGAGAATTGGTATCTTTTTAGTAACGGTCTTGTATTTATGGATTATATTGAAATATCCTCTCTTGGGACTTTTGTCTCGCGCATTAAGTACCACATTAACTTTTAAAGGGTTAGATTTGACTTTACGTTCAACCCTTCTGGGTTGAATAACCTTATGGACTACCCTAGGCCGGACAACTTTTGGCGCCACGTATTGGTATCCTGATCCATAACCTGTGCTGCTCACGTTGTTCACT
>CAYZLU010000432.1:0-2284 GCA_964479285.1 uncultured Planctomycetales bacterium
CTGTGGTTCATTGATGCCCACAATCAGGCCGAAAAATGAAAATAGGATCAAAATATTAAAGGAGATTATGATGGATTATATCATTTTAACTGGAAGAATTTTCTATTCATTGATATTCCTTATAGCTATTTTCAGCAATTTTTCCCAGAAAGCGATCAGTGAAGCAGTTGCACAAGGTGTACCATTGGCTTCGATTGCAGTTCCGTTATCAGGATTAATCGCAATTTTGGGAGGTCTTAGTATAGCTTTGGGATATAAAGCCAAATGGGGATCTTGGCTCTTGGTGCTTTTTCTTATACCAGTCACTATCATGATGCACAATTTTTGGGCGATAAATGATCCTGCCATGGCCCAAATGCAACAGATTGAGTTTATGAAGAATCTCGCTTTACTGGGAACAGCACTTTTTATATCCCAAATGGGAAGCGGACCATTGAGTTTAGATAACCGAATAAAAGATAAACAAAATTTGTTGTATGCCAAGGAAGGAGAAAAATTTGAAAGTAGGTCAATTGAAAAATTAATCTCAAAATAAAAATAATATAACAAGGAGTACTGTATGAAATTTAAGTTTATATGTTTCAGTATGATCATTGGTTTAGTCATGTTAAGTTCTGCGGCATTCGCGAATATGAACATGAGCGTGGATGACAGGGTTAGTAAAATGACAACCGATCTTAGTTTGACTCCCGATCAAGTAAGTGCTGTTAGGCCGGTTATTCAAGATTTTAAAGATAAAGTAGATCAACTTATGCAGGAAAAAGATCAAAAATTAAGTGGGATTCTTAGTGCAGATCAAATGACTAAGATGCAAAGCATGAAAAATAATATGAATAATAATTTTAAATAAGAACGGTGAGTTTAAACCCGCTAACTTATAAATAATTTTAAGGTAGTTTCATAAGTACAATGTTTCTAAATAAGGAGGATTGAATATGAATGTGAAAACAGATAAAAAACAAAGTTATAAATGTAAAAGTTGTGGAGCTGAGTCTGAGACACCAAAAAAATGCTGCGGAATAGCAATGGAAAAGAAGTAAATATTTTAAGCAAAGGGAGGGAATTGTTTCCCCCTCCCTTTGAATAAAGCAGGCTCAAGGTTGTCTATGAATTTGTTGACGATATTTGGTCTATTTTCAGTTACATCAGGGTTGGTCTTTTACGCTTTTGAATATCGTAGCCATTGGTTTATTTTGGCTTTTGCCTTATCTTGTGTTTTAGGGTCAATTTATGGTTTTCTTCAGGGAGCGTGGCCATTTGGGCTCGTTGAAGCTCTTTGGTCAGTTGTTGCAATGATACGATGGTGGCTAGCCAAAGTACCAATATAAGATTAACCCACATTTAATCATACCGTATTATACCTCGGTTCAATTGAATCATTTTAGATATATTTCTAAAATACAGATAGTTTATTTCTTCGAAGCATATTTAAGATTGTTCACATTTCAGTGAACTAAAAGAGGATAAAAAAATGAATGAAGAAAAGAATATTTGTGATCAGTGTGGGTATCTTGATTGCATTTGTACTAAGGGATAAATATATTCTCCTGCTAACGGTGATAGCCACTGGTTTTGGACCAGAGTAAGCGATAGCTGCCGAAAGACAGGGGAATCAATCTTATTAATTAAAATAGGAGATCGAAATGAAAAAATTTTCATTGTTCATGTTATTGGGTCTATTTCTAGTGACTTCACTAATGGGATGTAACACGGTTCATGGCGCAGGCCAAGACATATCGGATACAGGCCACAATATTTCGCACGCCGCTAGTTAGTAACAAGGGTATTGGATTTTCTGCGTTCGAAAAAATGTTAATTGAACGAGTTTCCGTACCTTCCACGTTCAAAAACCTAGATCCTTTTTCGAACGCGCATTACTTTAGAAATACGAGTGCCATGATAATCGTCATTTCGATGCCTAAGAGGTGAAATATTATGAATGGATATATTAAAGGATTTAGTATATTAGTTTTAGAAATTTTCGTTATATCGCTTAGCTCCTGTGCAACATGTGGAACATCATATAGAAGAGAACTATCTAATAATTCCAACTTTGCTGAGGCGAATGTGAGTTATAAGAAAACTATCCGTTGGCTAGACAAAGCCGAATGTTCATTTTCGCCCAAGACAGCAGTAGAATCTTATCGCACCGCAGAATCTTATCTTTCGGATACTATTTTTAAGTTAAAAGAGCAAGAGAACAACAATCAAATTAATGTTTCCGAGGAGGTTAACTATTGCGAAAAGATAAAGAGTGAAACAGATGTTAAGATCGGCCACGCTG
>CAYZLU010000433.1:0-2254 GCA_964479285.1 uncultured Planctomycetales bacterium
GATCCAAGAGGCCTCTTGAAGGCCTCTTGGTGAGCCCCACGACATTTGAACGAGTCCCCCCCCAGAAGCACAAAAATCCAATTTAATTCCCCCCCAACCCCAATTCGTTCACCCCGTCACCTTGACAACCCCGTCTAGGAAATGTTATACTTCACACGGTTGGTGGTAAAAAAGGGGAAACAGCTAGAATTTTTGTAAAGCATTGTATTTGAATAGGTTGTGGAGATATGGGGAGAATGCTTCTAATCCTTGTTTTTTGCGTGACAAGCCTAGGGACTTCTTTTGCCCAAAATAATCTGGAAGGGATGAAATTATTGACCATCTATAGCCTGGTCCAATATGGCCAGAGGCTTTATGATCGCGGGGATTATAATGAAGCATGCGCGGTTTTTAATCATGTATTGACTTTTGATGGTCATCAGGCCCAGGCATTACGATATTTAAGGGAAATGGGGCATTTTCCCGTAAGTAATTTTGAAGGACCAACAGAAAAAGCAGCAGATATTTTAGATACCAAGGCTTTGAGGGAAGCCATTAAGGCCAAAAAGCAGAGCATAGAGAAATTGCGTGCCCAAATAACGCAGATGCGGGCAAGCCTTGCTTCCCAAAATGCAGTAGAATTATTAAATTAAGGATGTGTTTATGAATAGAAATTTTGGGATCGGTATTTTAATCGTTTGTTTCGGTTTTTCCAGTGTCAATGTCAGTTGGGCCACTGAGAGTATGGAAATTTCGCCTATCGTTGTCCAACCATATGGTGTACAGGCATTAAACCGGCAAATCCTTGACCGCGACCGGCAAAACCGTGATGAAGAGATTGAGATTAAAGAACTTGCCGAGGAAAATGACAAACTTGCCAGGGCCAATCTTGCCCACCAAAAAGATGAGGGGCTTTCGAAAATCAACCAGACCATGCTTAATTACCGCGACGCGCTGCTGTCCCGTGATCGGGCCCGTATTGTTGCCAATGGTGAAAAATGGTGGACTTCCCGTTACGGTGACTTGATTGCCTTGACCGAAGATGCAGATGCCATGACAGTCCATCAGGATTTAGAGAGTAAAAGCGGGCTGCTAGCGGAAAAGTATCAAATGTTGACGTCTCTTAAAGACGAGATGACAGATTTGAATGAGAAGCTCAAAAACCGCCAAGATGAAGCCTTAAATCAAAAAGAGAAGATCATTGAAGGATATAAAGAGATCGCACAAGAACAACAGGAAAA
This sequence comes from uncultured Planctomycetales bacterium, assembly GCA_964479285.1. GTDB lineage: Bacteria > Omnitrophota > Gorgyraeia > Zapsychrales > Fredricksoniimonadaceae > JABDGZ01. The sequence goes on from CAYZLU010000433.1 coordinate 1,221, forward strand.
GGTCCAAATGCTTGTTGAAAGGCTGAATGAAATGGACCGGAGGATTTCCCATTTCGACCTAATTATAGAAAGAAAAGACCAGCAGATAGCCCGTTTAAAAGATAATTTGGCCATGGCCTAAACCGAGGCGGCAACCAAGGATGAAATGATCAAGGAGCAAAAGGCCCAGATTGATATGCTGCAGCTGCAGCCTAAGGAAAATCCTATGCCTTCCACTAATAGGATCGATTTGTCCCCTATTATTGTTAATCCCGTTAATAATCAGCTGCAGGCAGCGCCAGCAACCAATCCCGCGTTGGCTGCCAAAGAAGATATTATTAAATCACAATCAGACCAATTGGCCCATCTTCGGAATGAAATTTCCGTCAAGGATGAAATCATCAAACAGCAGAAGAATTTGATCAATATGTTGCAGGCAAAGCCCAAAGATCATCTTGCGTCTTCCACCAACGAAATGGAATTGCCCCCGATCATTGTCAACCCCGTACAGGCCGTTCAAGAGGGGCCCATGAAATCACAATCAGTACAATTATCCCAGCTCCAAAACCAAATTTCTGCCAAAGATGGGGTCATTAAACAGCAGGAAGACCAGATAGCTATATTGAAGGACAGGGTGCAGGAATTGTCCTCTAAATACGAAGGAAAGGATGAAATCATCAAACAGCAGGAAAGTCAGTTGGCTTTATTGAAGTCAGAGTTGGAGGAGGTGATCTCAAAAGAAGATCTAAATAAATCACCATCAGATCAACTGGCGCGTCTTCAGAATGAAATTTCCGTCAAGGATGAAATCATCAAACAACAGAAGCATTTGATCAATATGTTGCAGGCAAAGCCCAAAGAACATCTTGCGTCTTCCACCAACGAAATGGAATTACCCCCTATTATCGTCAATCCATCATCGAACCAGCCGCAGGGAGCGCCGGGAGTCAATCACTTATCGTCAGAACAAGAAGAGCTCATTAAATCGCAATCAGACATGTTGGCCCATCTTCAAGGTGAAATTTCTGCCCAAGATGAAATCATCAAACAGCAGG
>CAYZLU010000434.1:0-2252 GCA_964479285.1 uncultured Planctomycetales bacterium
AAATGCAGGACCTGGAATTCACCATTGAAGATGAGACTTTGTATATGCTGCAATGCCGCACCGGTAAGCGTTCACCCGCGGCCGCCTTTGCCATTGCCTTGGACCACGCCACTAAGCCGTTATTAAGCAAGGCCCAGGCCAATGATTTAGTGAAAAAAGGTTATCTTCCTAAAAAGTATGCTGAATTGGCCGTCAAACCGGTCATCACCAAAGAGCAGGCTGTCAACCGTATCTCATCTGATGATATCGAACGTTTGTTCTATCCCGTTATCGACGTTACCAAGACGAGTATCAATCAGCTTAAATCGGTGCGTTTAGGCGGAGGGATCAATGCTGTCCCAGGAGCTGCCGCTGGCAAGGTCGTTTTTACCGCCGCGGAAGCTGAACAATTAGGCGCCAAGGGCGAAAAGGTCATCTTGGTCCGTAAGGAAACCAGTCCAGAAGATGTGGGTGGTATGCACGCGGCCAAAGGTATCCTGACCGCGACCGGCGGCAAGACATCACACGCGGCGGTGGTTGCCCGCGGTTGGGGAAAATGCTGCATCGTCGGTTGCGAAGCCTTGAACATCAATTATGATACTAAATCATTTGTCATCAATGGCAAGACCGTCAAGCATGGAGAATTTATCACCTTGGATGGCTCAGCTGGTGAGATCTACAGTGGTGACCTGCCTTTGAAAGAACCGGAATTGCCATCAAGCTATTACACTATTTTGAAATGGGCTGATGAATTCAGGACATTGAATGTACGCACCAATGCAGACACGCCCTATGATGCATTGAATGCTATCAAGATGGGCGCAGAAGGTATCGGCCTTTGCCGGACGGAGCATATGTTTTTTGACACTGAGGAACGCCGTTTGGCCATCCAGGAAATGATTGTCGCGGAAACACTGGATGCCCGCAAACTTGCCTTGGCGAAATTATTGCCGTTCCAGACCAATGACTTTTATGGCATCTTTAAAGCTATGAATGGATTTCCTGTCACTATCCGTTTGATTGATCCTCCTTTACATGAATTCACTCCCAAGGACCATGCCGGCATTGATAAATTGAGCAAGATCACCGGTTTGTCCTCGGATAAAATCCGTCACCGCTGCGAGCAATTGCATGAATCCAACCCTATGTTGGGTCACCGCGGTTGCCGTTTGTGTATTACCTATCCGGAGATCCTGGACATGCAGGTCACGGCCATCATCTCTGCTGCGATCAAATGCCGCAAAGAAGGCATCAAGGTCCTGCCTGAGATCATGATCCCGTTGACCATGGACAAAAAAGAGTTTAAGATCATGGAAGTACAGACCCGTCGCGTTGCTGAACATTTGATCAAGCAAAGCGGTGTTAAATTGCCGTATATGGTCGGGACCATGATCGAGATCCCGCGCGCGGCATTGTTGGCCAATGAGATTGCCGAAGTCGCGGAGTTTTTTAGCTTCGGTACTAATGACCTGACCCAAATGACATTAGGGCTTTCCCGCGATGATGCCGGCAGGTTCTTACCGACCTACGTTGCCACTGAGAAAGATGGTGGTTGCGGCATTTTCAAGGATGATCCATTCCAAAGCCTGGACCAGGATGGTGTTGGGATGCTGGTCAAATTAGGTATAGAACGCGGCCGTTCCACTAAAAAAGACCTGAAGGTCGGCATTTGCGGTGAGCACGGTGGTGAAGCGGAAAGCGTCAAATTTTGCCATAGAGTTGGCATGAATTATGTTTCTTGTTCACCGTACAGGGTCCCCATTGCCCGTCTGGCAGCAGCACAGGCCGCGTTAAGCGGTATTAAAGGGGGCACTAAAAAGAAAACAGCTAAAAAGAAATAGGGTTGTGTCAATAAATCCTAGGCAATAATCCCGGCCTTGAGCAAGGAGAAGATGGACCCGATCAAGTCATACTTAAAAGAAATCAAGAATATCGCCCTTTTGACAGCTGAGCAGGAAGTGACCTTGGCGCGTCGTATTCAAAAAGGGGATAAAAAGGCCCGCGAGGAGATGATCCGTGCCAATTTGCGGCTGGTCATCAGCATTGCCAAGCGTTATACCAATCTCGGCATCGCTTTAAGCGATCTGATCGAAGAAGGTAATATCGGCCTTATGCGCGGGGTGGATAAATTCGACCCGGAAAAAGGTTTTCGTTTTTCCACTTACGCGGCATGGTGGATCAAGCAGGGTATCTCGCGCGCGATCATCGATCAAGGCAAGATGATCCGTGTTCCTGTGTACCTGAATGAAGAGATCCTTAAATACCGCAAATGC
>CAYZLU010000435.1:0-2248 GCA_964479285.1 uncultured Planctomycetales bacterium
CTCATTCATGCCTAATAGCCCAATGGTGGAAAAATGGTTTTTCCAATACTGGTCGAAACGCTCTTTAATATGGCGTAAATAAAACTTGATGTACGGATACAAATTCTCCTCGGTAAGCTTTTCTAAGATCTTCCGCTTGATCTCCAGGCTTTTCTTGGCCAATTCCATTTTTTCCGTCAATCGAATGAAGAACTCATCTTCACTTTGGGCCATATATCCGATACGCGGCAAATTGATGGTGACGACCCCGATCGACCCTGTCAAAGGGGAAGCCCCAAACAAACCACCGCCACGGCTTCTGAGCTCCCTGTTATCCAAACGCAGACGGCAGCACATGCTGCGGGCATCTTCCGGGTTCATGTCAGAATTGATAAAATTCGAAAAATAAGGTATCCCGTATTTCGCAGTCATTTTCCATAACAATTCCAAATTGGGATTATCCCAATTGAAATCTTTGGTCATGTTATAGGTGGGGATGGGAAATGTAAAGACGCGGCCCTTGGCGTCCCCGGCGAGCATGACCTCTAAGAAGGCCTTGTTGAACATATCCAGTTCTTTTTGAAATTCGCCGTAGGTCTCTTTTTGTACCTCTCCACCGCGCACCACCCCCTGGTTTGCATAATAAGAAGGCACCACCAGGTCCATGGTAATATTGGTAAATGGTGTCTGGAAGCCGACACGGGTCGGCACATTGATATTAAAAATAAATTCTTGGAGGGCCTGCTTGACTTCCTCATAAGTCAACTCATCGTAACGGATAAAGGGTGCCAATAAAGTGTCGAAATTGGAAAATGCCTGGGCGCCGGCCGCTTCCCCCTGCAGGGTGTAAAAGAAATTCACGATCTGGCCCAAGGCGCTGCGTAAATGTTTGGGAGGTTTACTTTCCATTTTGCCGGACACACCCTTAAAGCCGACGGTCAACAGGTCCTGCAAGTCCCATCCCACACAATATACACTTAAAAGGCCAAGGTCATGAAGGTGGAAGTCCCCGTTTTGGTGTGCGTCTTTGATTTCTGCGGGATAAATCCGATTGAGCCAATATAACTTGCTGACTTCTGATGAGATATAATGATTGAGCCCTTGCAGGGAATAGGCCATATTGCTGTTCTCATTGACCCGCCAATCAAACTGATTAAGGTATTTATCCACCAGGTCGGTATTAAACCGTGAGATGATTTCTCTCATCTCGGCGTGCTGCTGCCGGTATAAAATATAGGATTTAGCCGCTTTACGGTAAGGAGAGGACAACAACACATCCTCAACAATGTCCTGGACACCCTCCACCGACGGGTTATTGATGAAGATCTGCTGGGCAATGTTAATGACCCTCACCGTCATTTTCTGGGCCGTTTCCTCTCCAAATTCGCCGGAGACCTGGCCTGCTTTCGTCAAGGCATTGGTGATCTTCTGAGGATTAAAATCTTCTGTCCTGCCGTTGCGCTTGATGATTTGGGTAAAAACCGCGATGGCCATATGTTTTCTCCGGGTTTATTCAATTCAAACAAATTGTGTTTTAAGATAAAAAGGCCCAATCTCGAACGACGGTGGGTGCCCGGTATGTGGACCTTCGACATTGCACGGCTTATGGTAATTACCGTGGCGTTTCATGGTGGCCCGCTCATCAATGGGTGTAAATGCCTTAAGCGGTGCGTCAAAAACTGTCTTGACCGGCATATCTTCAAAATACTTTTTGGCCCACTGTATGCGTTGGCGTTCGAGAGGCTGGACAGCACTTGGCCTTAAAGGCGTATCTAATTGAATTTCATTGGCACCTATGTGCCGCGCAATTTCTGCGATCTGGTGGATATTTTTAATGTTTTGGTCCACCAACATGATCTGCAACGCCAGCTTGCCTTTAAAACTTAAACGAAAATCCCTGATCCCCTGGATGATTTCATCCAAAGCAAGTTGCTGCCCCTGGTCAACCGCCTCAAATAACTTCTGGTTCCCGGCATCTAATTTGGCCACGACAAAATCTGCGGCCATCAAATCATCACGGACCTCGTTTAAGTACATCAACGATGAATTAGTCAATACCGCGACCTTCTCATGACGGACAGCTTTGACCGCGCGGATCATTTCTCCCAGGTTCTTTGCCAGTGTCGGTTCACCCCGTCCCACAAATGTTATGTGGTCAACAAAATGCAGGGGTATCCGGTTGATTTCTGCTATCACGTCATCTGTCGTAACATAAATTTTACGCTCGTGGCTCAATTCCAGCGTTCTGCCCAATTGACAATAAATGCAA
>CAYZLU010000436.1:0-2245 GCA_964479285.1 uncultured Planctomycetales bacterium
GTGGAAAATTAAAGGCGTTAACCTTACGATTGGATGATTCTCCTGTATATAATTGATTACCAAAACGGCCTCCTGTCATCCGATAAGTCTTTTCTTCCTTAATGTATGTGCCAAGACTTTCGCCAATGGATTCACAGTGTTGGGAGTCACTATCTTTAAAATAAATTTTGTTTAATGTACTGTCCTCCATCCGCTTTTTAAAATCCTCAGAAATCTGGCTCAAATCACTGGTGCTTTGGTGAGCTATGGTAATCATCATGCAACTGCTTCTGGCTTTATTATGGACTTCAACAAATGATTCACAGGCAAAGCTCCCATACTCATCGACACATACACTAATCAGAGTATCTTTAGGTATTATGCCTGTCTGGATAAGTGATGAAATATACCTTAAATTCGATTGAACAACACGGGCAATATTTGGCGCTGTGATCACATGGGCATTGGTGGCAAGCTGTAAATAGACGATTTTTCCCTGGCGTACAGCTTCCACCAGTACCACATCGCTGTCGGCTTCGTTTAAAATATCATGGTTAAATTCCATAAAAAAATTATTCAGTCCCTCAATGACATTATGCCAGTCCTTAAATTGCTTATCTAAACGCTCGATATGTTCATTAAACAGCTTCAAATATAACAATCCTTCCTTATGACCGGAGGCTTTGACTTGGGCGTTTATATGTTGCCAGCAAACATCATTATTCAAATAGGTAAAAATATCCATAATTGTAACTTGGCGTCCCAGCGAAAACAGGATATAAAAGGCACGGGTAAATATCGTTGTGGCGGCTTTGAGATAAAAGGAATTCTCATCTTTAAAATTAGCAATAAAAGATTCAATAGCAACGCGCGGATCATGATCGCCTACATATAGCGGGTTATAACTACAAGATAAATCCTTATGGAGCAGTGAAACCAATTGAAAATCTTTTTCCCGATTGATCGATTGAAGCATGCCATAAATCTGGTTAATAAAAGACTGTTCACCCTTAGCATCAATAATAATCACTGGCCGCTTTTTAAGCGCATCTTGATAAATCAATGGCATCATGGCACTGGTGGTTTTGCCTGTGCCAATTGGTCCCTTGACCTGCATGTGGTTGGTACGTTGCATATCAGGAATACTCACCACTTCTTTATTGTCTTTTTGGGCGTTTAAGCCTAAAAAGGTGCGGTCATAATTTTGACCATTGGCATAAAATTGGTCTAATGCCATTTTTAGATCAAAGCTATTAAACGCGAATGTCATGTTTTGTTCTTTGTCATCATTTGTTATCCCATATTGCCACTTTTTGATATTGTTGTGGATGATTTCCAAATGATACCCGGCCCTATAAATCATATAAAAGAACATAAGGACTGATAATATTAAGGCAATAATGAAAAACGAATTTTCTAGTCTTTCTAAAAATTCCATTTGGTAATGGCCTATAACAAAACAGTATTTATGCCACAACCCGCACACCACAAGTATGATGGCAAGAGAATTTCCCAAGGAATGACTAAAATCGGCGTTATTCTTCTCATTGCTATTCATGATTGATTGCCTTTGGATACATCCCAATGACCAGGAGTTATAACGGTATATCTATAGTGACCCTCAATCATATCCCCATTATCATCTAATTGAGGATTGACCCAGATTTTGCTTGTCTTAGCTTCTACCCAAACCATTTCTGGCCTCTTTTCAGGTGTAGTTGTACAGACATCCGGCGGGGCTTCTGGTGTTTGCTGCTTGAGGATAGTGACACATCCGCTGGCACTTAGACAAACTATAAACATCATCAATAATCTTAAAACCATAACCTTCCCCCCTGTGTACTTTCTTCATCTATGAATTTGGTAATCGCTTTTAAAAGCAGCTGGGCATTAGCTTGGGTAAAGCATTGTGCAATGGTTTCGTAGCTTTGGTTACAGTGGCCGTCCATGTCTGTGTAATCCTTATTTTTTATAATAAAGAATTTGCCCTTTTGTTCGTGACATTCAAATTTAGGTTTAATTGCCATAATCAAGCCCCCACGCCTGCTTCGTTGTTAAAATAAACGATTAATTGGCTACCTGCCAAAACAATGGCATAACCTTTGGACGCCTCAATTTCATTTTGAACCTGCTCTGACTGTTTTTGAAAAGAGTTAGCCACCCCCGTCAAAAGGGCATTGCGCGTATTTCCTTCTATCTGGCTAAATCCTGTCAACGCATTGGTTGTCGTCTGTTGGAAGCCTAAAGCGATACCGCTTAATAAATT
>CAYZLU010000437.1:0-2244 GCA_964479285.1 uncultured Planctomycetales bacterium
GTTCTTTTTCGCCAAAAGGACCTCCAGATTCGCCAAGAATTTTTTACTAGTCTGGACCGGGCACATGTATTTCAGTTCCTGCATAAGAACATGGATCTTTCTTTTGCGAGAAAAAACGTCCTCTTGCGAAGAATAAACGAGCAAAGGTTTTTGGTATATATTGTATTGCCTAAAAAGCTCAACGATGACTTTCAACAGATCTTCCCTGGGAAACCACCCCGAACGGTTTTCCAGGAATAAATACTGGCGCACAAAATCTTCAAAATGCTCACGCACTCTCTTGTCGCTGCTCGCTTCATCCAAAAGCTCATCAAGGCTCAATTGCAAATATTCCCTGGAATTACGCTGGATCTTAAAACGCGCCGAAAGCCCGATCTTGAAAGAACAGCCGACTAATAAAATATTCACAAAACTGTCGATTGTCTGGACCTGAAAATAATGGTATTGCCGGATCACATCATTCATGATGCCAGCCCCAAGGGTGGCTGCCTGGTTTTCATCCAACCCCAAAGGCTTGATAATATCGTCCACTTCAAATGGCTTTAATTGTTTAAGGGCGATGCGTTTAAAAAAATCCAGGATACGGGATTTCATCGCCAAGGTGGCTTTATTAGTGAAGGTAATGGCCAGGATGGATTGAATCGGTACGGAGGTGGTGAGCCCTAAAAAAAGGCTTAACTGCACATAACGCTTGGCCAAGGCATAGGTCTTGCCGCTGCCTGCGGAGGCTTCGACCACAAGGACTTGCGGGCCACTATTTTTCATCAATGGAGATCCAAATGGAGTCTTCCAAAATTTCACGTATCACGGCGATGGAGCCTTCCAGGGTTCTCTGTCCGGTCTTAAGCCCCCAATCCAGGGTGTCGCCGCCAAAAGAATCCAGTTTATCAAGTAATTTCTGGCGCTGTTGGGCCGTGATGGCCAGGCGGTGCCCTTTGGTGTCCCTATTTTTATCGCTAATTAAGACCTTGGTCATCAAAACAGATGCCTGGATAATATCTTTATCAGCATCTTTGCGCCGTAATTCCAAAGAATGTTGGGTCTTTACAAAATCTATCTCTTTAGGCCGGGTCGCCTGGCCTGCGGCATTCAGGTCATACCATTTCTCCCACAATATTTTTTCCTCTTTGTTGATGGCGATCTCACGGGAAGTGGCCACTACCACAATGTCCGCGACCTTTCGCATAAGCATGTTGGGAGAAATCAGGTATTTAAGCAAATAATTCTTGATTATACGAAGATCCGAGCTGTCCAAGGCCAGATCATTGATCGTGGCCAAAATCATTTTATTTTTTTGTTTGGCAAAAAGCTTTTTGGGGGCGTTATTATTCCACCGGTCATCAATGTCCTTCATGTAGCTCAATGCGGTAATATAACTCCGGGCAAATTCATATTTCTTGACATCAGGATTACTCTTACTAAATTCATCCGCAGCTTGGGCTGGATATACGATCCCTCCCCAAATGGCAAGCAATAGAAACACTCGTCTAAGTATAATATAATTCATTTATTAAGATCCCATACAACAAAAATCTTTGAACGTCTTAGAATCCTTGGTTATCGCATCAGAACGACGTTCAACGAAATCTTGGGCCTCATGCCAGTGCTTTTTGGATTTTTTCAATCAAAAATTTACTGTCGATGGGCTTATGCATATAATCGATCCCCATTAACTGGCCGATCCTGGGGTCCAATTCCTGTTCACGGGCTGTCAAAAGAATGATCGGAATGTGCTTAAACCTCGCATCGAATTTAAGGTCTCTGCAAACATCATAACCATTGATTTCAGGCATCATAATGTCTAAGATGATCAAATCAGGGGAATTTTTTCTCACTTGGACCATCCCATCCAGTCCGTCATGGACCACCGTTACATTGTAACCTTGGTTCGAAAGCAACACTTCCAGCAAGGTGGTGATAGATGTGTCATCATCTACGACTAAAATCTTCTTTTGATTTGGTAATGTCGGCATTTCGCGTCCCTTCTTTAATCATCATTAATAGTAGACATCATGTCCTCAAGCTTGGTAAAACGCTCTTTATAATCTTTGCGTGAACAATGGATCACTTCCATGGCTTCTTCCCGGCCAAAAACATGGGTGATTTCGCAAATGCGCTCATCAGAGCCAGGAAGATCCTTATAGGTCAGGAAATAATGTTTCAACCGGTCGATAAAAGAACGGGGACAGTCTTCAATATTGTTCCATTGGCTGTAAAGGGCGTCCCCATGCATGACCGCGATGA
>CAYZLU010000438.1:0-2241 GCA_964479285.1 uncultured Planctomycetales bacterium
CCGGCGCGGTATTCTGAGGCAAGTATAGTGAAAGCTTTAGAAGAGCAGGGCATAGGACGGCCTTCAACCTACGCTTCTATTATCCATACCCTTGTATACCGCAATTATGTGTTACGTGACCGCGGTTATTTTACAGCCACAGAGCTGGGTATCCGCATATGCAATTTACTTATTGAATATTTTAAAAAGGTCATGGACATAGGATTTACCGCCAGGATGGAGGAGGAGTTGGATTCCATTGAAGAGGGGACAAATGTTTATGCGAAGGTGCTAGGGGACTTTTGGGGGCCTTTTAAAGAAGAACTGGATTTCGCCATGGCCAATATCCAAAAGACTGAAATTACTATCGAAAAGCCTTGTCCTGATTGCGGCAAACCCATGGTTGTCAAATGGGGGCGCCGGGGACGTTTTATCAGCTGTACTGGTTTTCCCGAATGCAAACATGCGGAAGCTTTCACAACTGGTGTTAAATGCCCGACGGAGGGATGTACGGGAGAATTGGTCGAACGCCGTTCCCATCGGGGGGCCACCTTTTACGGCTGCAGCCGCTATCCTGACTGCAAATTTATTGCCAATAAACTGCCCAGTGTCAATATGTCCAATACGGCAACATGAGCTCCCGGTAAGAGGAGGCTTCTATACCAATGGCCAGCTACTTAGATAAATTCTTTATCTATCTTGAAATTGAAAAGAATTATTCTGCGCACACCATCCTCAATTACCGCATTGATTTGGAAGAATTTCTGGTATTTTTAGGCCGGACGCCTGTTGAGTCAGTTGAATATCCCGACCTGCGCCGGTTTTTGGCACAGCTTAAAGGCCGTAATCTAAAGCCGCGCACGCTGGCGCGTAAACTCTCGAGTTTGCGCTCTTTTTTTAAATTTTTGCAGCGTGAAAATGTTATCCAATCTAACCCCGCCAAGCTTTTAGTGACACCTAAACTAGATAAACCGTTGCCTCATTTTATGACAGAAGAAGAAACCGTCCAATTAATTGAATCGCCTAAAATTGGCAAAATTAACTCTCTTCGCGATAAAGCCATTTTTGAGGTCCTTTATTCGACAGGCATACGGGTCAGCGAATTGGTGGGTCTAAACGTGGATGATGTGGATTTTTTTGGCAATATCATCAAGGTCATGGGCAAGGGCAAGAAAGAACGCATGGTGCCTGTGGGGGACCAGGCGTTGACTGTGTTGAAAGAATACCTGGATACCCGCAAGGCTGATAATAAATTTGTTTTTGCCAATAAAGGCGGTACACGTTTGAGTGACCGCAGCGTGCGCAATATCATCAACAAATATATCCTTCAGAAAGCGCTGAGTCAGCATGTAACTCCCCATATGTTCCGCCACTCATTTGCGACCCATCTTCTTGACCATGGCGCAGACCTGCGCTCTGTCCAGGAGCTTTTGGGCCATGTCAATTTGTCCACCACCCAAATCTACACCCACCTGACCACCGACAAGCTGAAGAAAGTCTATGACAAAGCCCATCCCAGGGCATAATTACCAAAGAATATTATTAAAACCCATCGTAAAATAAATATTTTCCGACGCTAAATAATAAAGAAAGCGCTATCTCAAAAGACCCCAAATGGACTTGAAAAGGGGGTTTTTAAGGTCAATACTTTATATAAGGGAGGTATAGATTTATATACATGACCAAGACTTTATTGACCATCTTCTTTTTAGTGAGCTTTCTAATCACGGCTATTATAGGGCCGGTGCCTTCCTATGCCCAGGATTACCATCTACCAGCACCAGGCGTCATGGTGCATCTAAGCCCTCCGTTTGATCCTCCCATACTTAAAGGCATCAAGGTTCACCCAGATAATCCCTTTAGGTTTGATTTTATTATGTACCAAGGTGATTCTGCTATTTCCAGTGAGGAACAACTTAAAATCGAAGCTATACGTCTAATTAAATATTTTCTTGCCTCTTTAACCGTCCCTGAAAAAGATCTCTGGGTCAATCTTTCACCCTATGAAAAAGACCGTATTATCCCTAATAGCTTTGGGTTGACAGAAATGGGTCGTGACCTTCTCGCAGAAGATTATATGCTCAAGCAGATAACGGCTTCATTGATATATCCGGAGGATAAGATTGGAAAGAAATTCTGGAAGAGGATCTACGAGGTGGCGGCCAGGAAATATGGGACAACGAATATACCTGTGAATACCTTTAATAAAGTATGGATAGTCCCGGAGAAAGCGGTTGTTTATGAAAATGCCAAGGCAGGTAC
>CAYZLU010000439.1:0-2237 GCA_964479285.1 uncultured Planctomycetales bacterium
CTAAATACCATCAAAAATGATTCCATCCGCGGTAAGCTAAGTCGTCTATTGCTTAAAAAATTTCCAGAAATCAAACTTTGATATAGTATTTGGATCAGTTCATCCATCATTAGTAACATGCATATGTCAACTTTTAATGTACAAAAACTCCGCCAGGACTTTCCGAACCTTAATATCAAGGTCCATGGCAAGCCATTGGTTTATCTGGACAATGCTGCTACAACCCTAAAGCCGCGTTGCGTCATTGATGCGGTCAATGCTTATTATGTTACGGGTGTTTCCAATGTGCATAGGGGGGTTCATTTTTTGAGTGAACAGGCCACCGCAGCCTTTGAATATTCCCGCCAGGTGGTGCGGCAGTTCCTTCATGCCCGCCGCGTGGAGGAAATTATTTTTACCAAGGGGGCCACAGAGTCACTCAATCTCATTGCACAGTCGTACGGCAGGCAGTTTCTTAAAAAAGGGGATGAGATCATCATTTCCCATATGGAGCATCATTCCAATATCGTCCCCTGGCAAATCCTTTGCCAACAAACGAGATGTGTGCTTAAAGTCATTCCCATCAACGAGCATGGCGAGATCATTGTTGAGGAATACCTGAAGCTTTTATCAGACAGGACCAAGCTGGTCTCCCTGGTGTGGGTCTCGAATTCTTTGGGGACAGTAAACCCTGTCAAGGCCGTGATTGATGCCGCGAAAGCCCAAGGTGCGGTGGTCGTTATCGACGCGGCACAGGCCGTGACCCATACGCCGGTCAATGTCCAGGAGTTGGACTGTGATTTTCTGGTTTTTTCAGGGCATAAGGTCTTTGGACCGACGGGAGTGGGTGTCCTTTATGGCAAGGAGAAATGGTTGGAAGCCATGCCGCCTTACCAGGGAGGCGGGGACATGATTAAAAGTGTCACTTTTGCCGAAACTACTTATAATGTTCTGCCTTATAAGTTTGAGGCAGGGACCCCTCCGATCGCCGAGGTCATTGGCCTGCGCTCGGCCCTTGAATTTTTTCAAAACGTTGGCTGGGAAGGGATGAAAGAACACAAACAAGAATTGTTGAGTTATGGGACGAAAGTGCTCTTATCCATTGACGGTGTACGTATCATCGGCGACTCAAAGGAAAAAACATCCATTTTGTCATTTATTGTCGATGGCATTCACCCCCATGATTTAGGGACCTTGGTTGACCAGGAAGGTGTTGCTATCCGTACCGGCCACCATTGCACTCAACCGGTGATGCAATATTTTGGGATTCCGGCCACTGCCCGTGCTTCATTGGCTTTTTATAACACCAAAGAAGAGCTCGATGTTTTGGTTAAAGCCATTTACAGGGCCAAGAAAATTTTTTATGCGTGAAGAATTATACCAGCAAACCATTTTAGAACACAACCGCAACCCTCGCAATTATAGAAAGATCGAGGGGGCGACGCATTCGGCTGAGGGGTATAATCCTTTGTGTGGGGACCATTTATGGGTGTATATGAAGGTCAATCCCTGCGGCATCATTGAAGATGCCGCTTTCGAAGGTTCAGGCTGTGCCATCTCAAAGGCCTCAGCTTCGATGATGACCGCTTCTCTTAAGGGAAAAAGTCTCGAGGACGCCAAGGTATTGTTTGAAGAATTTCATCAATTAGTCAAGGGTGATCTCAAGCCTGATGAAGGACCTAATCATTTGGGAAAATTAGCGGTCTTTTCCGGAATTTGGCAATACCCTGCACGCGTCAAATGCGCTTCTTTAAGCTGGCATACCATGCATGGATCGTTGGAAAAAACAAAAACTGTTTCAACAGAATAACGTAATCTAATCCCTCCCCCTTGATGGGGGAGGATAGGTGGGGGTGTAAGTAAAGATGATATTCACCCTCCCCTAACCCCTCCCATCAAGGGAGGGGAACCAAGAAAATATGTCCATCGCAGACACACTCAACAGACCCTTACGCGATTTGAGGATATCCCTCATCGACCGCTGTAATTTTCGCTGCCCTTATTGTATGCCATCCGAGAAATATCATCATGCGTACCAGTTTCTTGATAAAAAACAATGGTTAAACTTTGATGATATCACGCGCCTGGTGAGGATTTTTACCGGGCTTGGGGTCACTAAATTACGGTTAACCGGTGGAGAACCCTTGCTGAGGCCTGACCTTGACATGCTTATTGGTCAATTATCCCTTATCCCTGGAGTAGAGGACCTGGATTTGACAACAAATGGTTCGATGTTGACTCATTTGGAGCCGCGTTTA
>CAYZLU010000440.1:0-2232 GCA_964479285.1 uncultured Planctomycetales bacterium
TGAAGCAGTTGCCAAAACAAAGCACATAGTGGAGCACATTCCATAAAAAATATCGGAACTACCCAATTGGGTTGACCGTTACCAACCATTAATGGTAAAAAGCCTAAAAGACCACCTACAACACTTGTAAAGCACAAAGCAGTTTCAAGCTCAATTTGACCATCCAATAAAAGGGTACGCCAAGCAAAAAATACACCTAAACAAAACCCCCAAAACATCCTATTCCTTAGTATAGAAACTATCCATTCTATAATCCGGTAGCTTGAAAGAAAATCTTGCTTAAAAACATATAGCCAAATAATGGAACTGATCAGATTGCAGATCAATAGCTGTATCGAAATTGCCAAGGCCCAACACAGCACTAAAAGGATCAGCTCACGTTGTCTATACCTGTTCCCTATCATTTCTGTACCTCTTGATCGTATATTTTAAGAAGTACCTGGGCTAGCCCTGTGATGTCCTCCGGGCTGACAAAAATAAGCCTTGATGGCTTCTCAACTGCATCAGGGTTGGCTTTTACCTGGCCCACAAGAATGTTTTGTGTCCGGCCAATGGCTTGAGCTAAGACTGGAATTATCGCGCGGATTTCTTTTTTTAGATCATTAGCTGGCTGTTCTTCTTTAACTGATTTACGGAAATATTCTCTCATAATTTGACGGATAAAGGCGGCCTTACTGAGACCGAATTCAGAAGATTTTTCTTGAACCTGCTGAAACTCTGTTTCGTCTACTCTTAATAGGATTTGTGGCATATTAATTCCTGATATCGTTTGATAGCACTATTAAGTGCATCAGGTCTGTGTTTTAAAGTTTTTACATCTGCTATCATCTTACTTTTATCGATTTTTGTCAAATACTTTTTTTGTTTAAGTGATCCGGTTGGCAATCGACATGATGAGCATGTAAAAATACATCAATTATCATCATGAAAAATACATTAGTGAAACTTATAATTCAATACCTAATTTCTCGGCTTCCCTTTTGACATGATCGGTAAACACGGCTCCCCTACTTTTATTTATTCCAGACAGTTCCTGGGTTTCCCGGGTAAGGCTTAAACACTTATAAATGCTGTCTTCATGGTTACCAAACTTGGTTACAAGTTGTCTAAAAAATGGTATCGATTTTTGATCATTTAAGTCTTCTGCCAACTTTTGGACCAGTCCCTCATGCTTGATTCGAACAAGGGTGTCGATTTCGCTGATATGCTGGCTTGCCCTTATAGACAAGCTTCTTTTATGACTTTTAGGATACCTAAAATCAGTAGATATATTTTCGTTGTCTTTAACGTTCTTAGTGATGTTAATGGTAGTGTTAATAATAGTATTGTTAGTGTGTCCTTCTTGGGGTACCCCATCTGTCGTTTTGGTGGTAGCCTCAGACTTTTCTGGGGAACCTACCCCAATTTTAGGGGTAGCTACCCCAATTTTTGAGGTAGCCCCTATGAATGTTTGAATTTCCTTTAACAAGTACCTTTCCAGTTTCCTAAGTTCATCGAGTTCAGTAGATATAGTTTTAAATTTGCCTTTATTTTTGGGTTGGGTTAAGTCAAATTCTAGTTGCTCAATTTGGAAGGTTACATGATGCGGTAAGAAATAAGAGTTTCTTTCAAAGCCTTTTTCCAAAGAGGATTTTTTGATTTTATGGACCAGTCCTTTTGCACACAGGATATTTATGGCCTTACCAACATGTTTAGAACTTAGCCCGGTGTCTTTTGCCATTGTTTTAAGGCTTGGCCACGCCATTCTTTCTTTAAAATTGTAACGTTTACAAAGGGCTACATAAACCTTGGATTCAGATCCATTAAGATTTGAGTAAATACCGGATTCGATTACAGAATTTGGGATAATCGTATAGGTAGGTTCGGTTCCCATTATTTATCCAATGTTTTAAGATAGTTTTCGAAAGACTGTTGAACGACTTTTGATTTTGGTTTGGCCTGACCATTTCTCCAACGGTATATGGTCATAGGAGAAACGCCAACGTTATAGGCGATTATTTCAGGGGTAATCGTTCCGTCTTTAGTAATTTCTTCAAGAACACTGGGGATATTATTTGCTGCTATTAACACTGATCCCTCCTGCGTTTTGTTCATTAGATTGAATTTTGTATAAGTCCTTTATGGTTTTTAATTCAGTATCTTTTTCAATTAAAGATGTTTTTGTTTGGGACAATTCATCATCCTTTGAAGAAATCTCCTGATCCTTGGAAGAAAGTTCATTGGATAATTCAT
>CAYZLU010000441.1:0-2223 GCA_964479285.1 uncultured Planctomycetales bacterium
AGACGGACCGCTTTAAGTAAATAGATGGCGGTGATGACAAGCCCCAGGACAGCTAATACCGTCAGGAAGCGGTATTGGTCCCATGCCCCCAAAAGAACGAGTATTTCGGCCACAAAATTAGCAAATCCAGGCACACCGGCGGAAGCAAAGGCCGCCATCATGAAACAAGTACCAATAAAAGGCATGCATTTGAGCAGTCCACCTAACTCATCTAAATTACGGGTCTTGGTTTGGTCTTCAACAAATCCTGCCAGGGCAAAGGCAAGAGCAGCCATAATGCCGTGGGCGAACATCAAATAGACCACGCCATTCAGGCCTATTGTATTAAAACACGCGAGGCCAAGCAGGATGTATCCCATGTGGCTGCAGCTGGAGTACCCTAAGATGTATTTTAAATCACGCTGGGTCAACGCCACGAGGCCACAGTAAACAATGTTGACAACGGCCAGGCCGGCAATGACAGGCATCCAGAGATGGGCTGCTTGCGGCATTAATTGGATGGCGAAACGGATAATAGCATAGGCCCCCATTTTTTTGAGCACACCGGCATGCAACATGCTGATAGCGGTGGGCGCTTCCCCATAACCAACCGGTGCCCAGGTATAAAAAGGCCAGAGGGTGAGCGTGATGCCAAATCCGATAACAATAAGCAGGAAAATCCAATTTTGCGCCTCAATGGGGATGGGATGATGGGCCAGTTGCAGCTGGATCTGGACCAGGTCAAATGTTTGAAGGCCTGTGGCCAGATAAAGGGCCAATAATCCAATCAGGGCAATGGCCGAACCCGCCACTAAAAACAAGGTCAGTTTCATGGCCGCGAATTCGCGACGTTCAGCCCCCCATATGGCGATCATCAAGAAAACCGGAACAGCAGCCACTTCATGAAAGAAATAGAAAAAGAAAATATCCAACGATAGAAATGCGCCATAGGTGCCTATGATCGTGATGAGCAGAAGAACATAATATTCTTTAACACGTTCTTTGATAGACGCTGATATTAAAACAGCGCTAAACGACGCTGCCCCCAAGAGGAGCAAAAGGAGAGAATTGATCCCGTCAACACCCAAATGATAGGAGATCCCTAAAGGCACGACCCAGGGAACATATTGGATGAATTGAAAACCACCGGCCGCATGATCATAAGCAGCATAGACCCAGACAGACATCATAAACGGTAAAAGGACAGCAATGCTTGAGATCCGACGGATCAAAGAGGTCTTGTCAGCCGGCAACAGGCAAACAAAGCCCAATCCCAGTAAGGGCAATAAAAGCATCAAGGAAAGATTAGGACTTAGCATAAATTTTTAAGCAAGGAGTTAATGACGCACGAGCATCAAAAATAGAAATAACAATATAGCTCCAAGAACAAAAACCAAGGCATAGAACTGGACCAAGCCGCTTTGTAAATAACGGAATGTCTTGCCGCTGGACCGGGCCAGGTTTGTAAGGCCGCCAACGCACAAACGGATGATGAATTCCTTTTCAAACCGGGATAGATATATCGCGATGTTTTGCTGGACATTATCGACATACCACCCGTAGACAATATCGAAATAGAATTTATTTTTTAAAACAGCATAAAAACTACCAAGCTTTGCAGGAAGGGGGTCGCTGGCCGCACGTTTGCCATAGATCATATAGGAAAAACCCAAGCCCAAAAGGGCAATTACAGAAGAAATGATGGCGACCCTCATATTAAGCGTTTCAGGAGCTTCTTGCGGGAACAGGAAATGCGGGATCCCGATAAATCCTCCGACAGCGGAAAGGATGGCCAGAAAGACCAAAGGAATAGTCATTACCGCAGGAGATTCGTGGGCTTCATGCGCATCTGCTCCATGGTGAGATCCAGATGAATCACCCCAAAATACCACCCAGAACAGCCTTCCCATATAAAAGGCGGTCAATCCGCTGGCTGTTGCGGCGATTAAATAAAGCACGGTGTTGTGTTCAAAGGCCAGGGCTAAGATGGCGTCCTTGCTCCAAAAACCGCTTAAGGGAAAAATACCGCAGAGGGCCAGGGTCCCGATGAGAAAGGTGATACCTGTGACCGGCATTTTTTTGAGCAGGCCATGCATTTTCCATATATTCTGTTCGTGATGAAGAGCATAGATGACACTGCCAGCGCCCAAGAACAAAAGAGCTTTAAAAAATGCGTGGGTGGTCAGGTGGTACATCCCTTGCATGGGGCCACCCAAACCTAAGGCCATGACCATTAAACCTAAT
>CAYZLU010000442.1:0-2217 GCA_964479285.1 uncultured Planctomycetales bacterium
CAGCGGGGGGTCCCACAGGAGTATGAAGCCCAGAGATCTCAATATGAGGATATTAGTTTTCTTGATATAGGGACGGCAATTTCACAGTTGGATTTGTTTATTCCTCAGATGAGTGAAGATTATCTTAATAATATCCTGGCCTCTAAGGCAAGTTTTTTAGAAAAGTTAAATCAAATTAAGGAACACTTTTTAAGGCCTTCCGGTGCCAGGGATAAATGGTTGGTAAAGCTGATCAATGAAGTAAGAACACCAGAGGATTATAAAAGTATTCTACCATTATTTAAGAACCAATCCTTAAGAGACCAATATGCTCTTGAGGGCCTTGAAAAGGAGTATGAAAATAGGAGAGGTTTTAATTCATTGGAAGAAGAAGTAAAGACGGTTGTAGAGGATTATTTCCCTTCGTTTAGTTACACGAGGGATGAGGTTCTTTTAGCCATAGAAAACCGCCGGGTTATAGCCCCGGAGCAGATGCAGATTATAGTGCCATATCTTTTGCAGCATTCAGAAAATATTCGGAAGGATAGTCAATCTAAATTTATTGCGGGTCAAGACCATACGCGAGATTTAATCGGTGCTATGGATGTTCAGCAACGTGTTGAGTTTTTGTTATGGATTTTTGGAATACAGCAGGAATTGCCAATGTCTTTGAAGGAGTTTGAATACGGCTATAAGGTCAATTTAGATTCCTTAAGACAATCCATGACTAAAACAACGAAATCTTTTTATCAAGGTGTGGGTAATACTGCAAGAAAAGACTTATTGGAATCTTTTTTATATGGGAAAGAAGGTGTTTTTGAAAATGCTAAAGCAACGGAACAATTGCTAGACGGGGTTTTTGATGCTGTTTTACCTGGGTATGAAGACACGTATGCGAAGGTTCTTTATGATAGTGTATTTAGAAATGCCGAGGTCCAAAGACGTGAGGACATTTTATTATCCCTTCTCAAGGGACTTGCACAAATAAAGGACCAAACAAGTCTTAATGAAAATCAAAAGATTGAGCGTATTATTTCAGCGTTCCTTGAATCAATAGGTCTTGTTGGTGTTAAATCTGGCCAAGTTTTGGGTCTAGAAAATCTAAAAGATAATGTTCGACCTTTAAATAAAGCGGTAGTGTTTGATATGCTTCAAAAGATATATGGTAATTTTTATAATAAGTTTCAAGGGATTTTTGAGTCTGTGGGGAGCGCTTCAATAAAGGTGGTGTATAGGGCTATTTTGAAAGATGGCCGGGAAGTGGCTTTGAAGATCAAAAGACCTGAAATCGAGAAAAAAGTTAAGGCTGATACCAGGTTTTTGTTAGCTGTTGCTGATGATTTACGGTCTCAGGGGATATCCATTCCTGATGTTTTAGTCAATCGGGTTATTCAGCTGATTGAAGAGGAATTAGATTTTAATCAGGAGGCGTTGAATCAAGAAATTTTGCGTAAGAATATTAAGCGTAGGGGAAGGTTTTTGGCGGGCCCTATGGGGTTAGTGCGAAATTTTGTATTTGAGAAATTGGCCGGCAAGAATTTGAAATCTGTGGGGAAGAATTATGAGTTTTATATTCCCGTTGCAGAAGAAGTTCAGAATAATTCACTGATGATTGAAGAGTTTCTGAAAGGTGTCAGATTAACAGATGACGATGCTGTTCATCAATTAGGTCAAGACCCTGAAGATCTAAGGAATGCTGTTGCCAATGAAATGATGAGGGAGTTATTTATAGATGGATTTTTGCATTTGGACCCGCACGGAGGTAATGTCTGGGTCTTACGTAATGGAAAGATCGCTTTAATTGATATTGGTTCAGCAGCCAAAATCAGTGATAAAAATAAGCAAGCACTCATTCAGTTGAAAACCGGGTTTGAACGAGGAGACGGAGATCTTATTTTTAAGA
This sequence comes from uncultured Planctomycetales bacterium, assembly GCA_964479285.1. GTDB lineage: Bacteria > Omnitrophota > Gorgyraeia > Zapsychrales > Fredricksoniimonadaceae > JABDGZ01. The sequence continues at coordinate 1,883 of CAYZLU010000442.1, forward strand.
CGGTAAAGAAGTTTTCGCCTAATATTGATGAAACTATATTAAGAGGGATTGTTGATGAGGTCATGAATCTAACGGATTCACCCGTAGGAAAGTTCATAAGCTTGTTTCGACTCTTAGAGCAAAAGGACATAAAAGTACCTGACCAGCTCTTGGCAGTAGCAAGATTTTATGGGTCAGCACGGTATTTATTTGAACAAAATCGATCAAAAGGCCTGGATTTTTCAGCTATGAAACAAAAAGCCATTTTGCATGGTGAGAAAAGAGAAATGGCTGTGGATTGGAAAGATGAGCTCATTAGACAGAATCAAGATCTTCAGGAAATAGGCGATGAGGCA
>CAYZLU010000443.1:0-2205 GCA_964479285.1 uncultured Planctomycetales bacterium
CTTTTCGCAGTCTAAAAAGAGGTGAAGTGGGGCAATTTACAGAAATTTTTGACCGCACCAGGCATCTGGCCCTTAGCCGGTTAAAAGAGGAAGCGAAACAGGCCGGGGCCAACGCAGTCATCGGAATCCAGACCTCGATCACGCCGTTTTTGGGGGCGCAAGAAATGTTGATGGTCGGTACTGCTTCCAGCCATCCTGCCTTAAATCAATACCTTAGTGATCCTGTAACTTCAGATATGACCAATGAAGAGCTTTGGAACATGGTTAATATCGGTTATTTACCGATCAACCTTGTGATGGGCGTTTCTGTGTATTCTCTAGGTTTTGCTTCCGGGATTTCATCATTTTTTCAAAGTTTGGTTGGCGGTCAGGTACAAAGTCTCACTGAAATCTTGTATGAAGCCCGGGAAAAGGCCCTTGGGCGACTTCAATTAGCGGCCCAGAAATGCAATGCTGATGAGATTGTCGGCGTGAAAACAAGGGTCTATGATCTTGGAGGAGGCCTGGTTGAGTTCATGGTCATTGGGACAGCTGTCAAAAAGTTTGATGGGGTCACCACAATGCAAGAAAGTCTGCCTGTTCAAGCAACCATTCAAGACCGGGAGACCTTTGTGGACAGCACACAGGACACTGACATTAATCTTAATCAAACAAAGGCAGCCTCAGCTAGGAACCTTGAAAAGGGCCCTCTTGTTATTGTTGGTGTCATTTTTGCCATTATATTTGAATTTATCAAAGTTTTCTTGTCCCATCGATGACAGATACCGCATCCAAAATAAAGGGGTTGGCATGGGTCGTTGTCACGGTTGCTTTGGCAGTGGCGTTTGCTTATGGTATATCTCCTTTGGCCCGGGCCATCCCATGGAGTTGGGAAAAAAACACTGCGGACTTATTAGGTTCAATAACACCAGGAGATGTGTGTCATGGTGATCCCAAAAAACAAGTGCTTTTTAGAAAATTGGTGGACCGCCTGTATCCCATAGATCGTGAAGATACACATTTTTCCATCGATGTTCAAATCGTCAATAATCCTAATATAAATGCCTTTGCTGAATTGGGGGGGAAGATTTTGTTGTACAGAGGGTTGCTTGAAAAAGCGGAATCTCCGGAAGAGATAGCTGGTGTTTTGGCCCATGAGATCACCCATGTCCGTCGTCGCCATATTTTAGAAGGTTTCATTGTCCGGTTGATGACGATCCAAGGGGTGCAATTATTATTAGGCGGGGCTGCTTCGAACTCCCAGTGGACAAGTTTTTTCCTTAATATGAATTTTACGCGTTCCCAGGAAGCTGAAGCTGACCAGGGGGCATTGGTACGTTTACAGAAAGCGCATATCAGTAACCATGGTTTTGCGCAATTCTTTAAACGCTTGCAGGAAATGGATGAGGCCCCGTCTTTCCTTTCCGACCACCCCTCCAGTGATGATCGCCTAGGAATGGTCAATACATTCCAGGATCAAAATACCAGGCCTATTATGTCAAAAGAAGATTGGAAGATGCTTAAAACTTATTGCCAATGAAAGAGGTTTTATCAATGATCAGTTTATCAAAAATCCTTGTTCTTGCCGTCATTCAAGGGGCCGCTGAATTATTACCGGTCTCAAGTTCAGCGCATGTCATTGTCGCTGAGAAATTAATGGGCCTTGACCCGACCACCCCTCAGATGACGCTCCTTTTGGTCATGCTTCACACAGGCACCATGTTGGCTGTCATTGTTTTTTTCTGGGGTTCATGGAAGACGAATTTTTTTCGGTCCCGACAAGTTTTTTGGGAATCGGTGAAATTGATCATAGTTGCAACAGTGGCAACAGGTTTCGTAGGCCTGTTACTGAAAGTTTTGATTGAGAAGATTATTTTAAAAAATGTTCCCCATCCTGAAATTGAGCTCCTTTTTGGCAATTTGCTTTTAATTTCAGCTTCGCTCGCGGCGGCAGGTGCCTTGATACTTTGTACGGGGTTCAAAAAAGAAGATCCATTAAAAGAAAGTTCCATGATAGGTTCAATGGGGGCTTTTTTGATTGGATTGGTACAAGGGGTTTGCTTGCCTTTTCGGGGATTTTCGCGTTCAGGGGCCACCATATCCACAGGGCTGATTTTGGGCATCGAAAAAAAGAGAGTAGAGGATTTTAGTTTTGCCCTAGCTGTTATTTTTACTCCACCGGTCATTTTGATGGAAGCTTTAAGGTTTTTAAAGGCGCAGCATGCA
>CAYZLU010000444.1:0-2202 GCA_964479285.1 uncultured Planctomycetales bacterium
GAGCGTGAAGGCATTAAGCAATTTCGAGTCGTGGGCAAAGGCTCAAAAGAACGCTATGTTCCATGTCATCCCGTCGCTACTACAAGAATTAACGATTATTTAAATGCCTCAGGGCATGGCTATGATCAAAATGCCCCCCTGTTTAAGTCGATAAGTAACAACACGGCCGGCAATCCATACAAATGCATGGCTCCTAATTCTGTTTATGAGTTGGTCAAATATTACGGGCTAAAAGTTGGAATAAAAAAAGATTTTTCAACACATTCACTACGGGCCACGGCCGCGACAAACGCGCTCAATAACCGAGAAGATATTAGGAAGGTCCAGCACTGGCTTGGGCATGCAGCGGTTTCGACTACGGCTATGTATGATAAACGTGACCACAGGCCTGAAGATAGCCCGACATTTAGGGTCAAATATTAAGGTTGAAGGCTCATTCCTATGACCCTTTACTCCTTAATTTGTAGTTTTACCCTCTGATGGAAGAGCCTATCCCGATGGCAAAAACTTCATCGGCTACATCGGGTTCTTCCCGCAAATTTACGAGTCTGGCGAAACACGACGCGATAATATCATCTCCAAACGCGGGCCAAGCTATATTCGTCGTGCCCTTTACATCGCCGCTGTCGCTTGCTTAAAACATAACGATGAATTCAAGGCGCTTTACGACCACAAGGTCTCTCAAGCCAAGACCGCCAAACAAGCATTGATTTACGTAGCCAAGAAATCAGCCCATCTTTGCTTAAGCATGCTCAAATCTGGCGAGTCTTACAATCCGTCGCGTGTCTTTATGCCAGTTTAAGAAAGATCGTTACTGCTCTTTGACAACCTGTTTCACATCGTTTTTAATACTTGACTCTTTATAGGATGTCTGTTTTGATTACCAATATTTGAGACCCCTGTCTTTCGGACACTATCGCCTGCTCTAAAACTAGCGGCTATCTCCGTTGGCAGGGGTAAATATTATGCTGACACTCTTCTCCCAAAAATAAAGGAGACAACCGCTAAAATTAAGAATACAAAAAACAAAATTTTAGCAATGTCAATCGCTGAACCTGCGATATTCGTAAATCCTAATACTGCCGCAATTATTGCGATCACAAAAAATGAAATGGCCCAATTTAACATAAAAAACTCCTTTTTTAGATACAAGATTCTTTACCAAAAACTTAAGAAATACAGATCTATTCCTTAGTACAAATGCAATCAAGATACCCACACCGATCACAAATAGCCTTCTCTTCATCAACCATTTTTCTATCCTCCCTTGGTTCACTAAAATTAAATATTCGAACCGTTTTAAATAAGTTTAGAAGAAAGTAACTGATTGTAGTTTAGGGTTATTTCTAAAATGAATCAATTGTACCAAAGTATAATAACTGGCAGGTCAGTACAAAAAGGTGGTGCTGCGGATGATGGGCATTAATCTTTCCTTTACCTCGTTTAAAACACTCTCCGAATTTTATTCGTTACAACAGTTTTTATAATATTCCAACGGTCTTTATCTCCTCGCATCATAGATTCGGTAAAATGCCATGCTTGTTCTGAACTAATATGGCCAGGCATGGGCGCTTCATAGGGATCAATTAAAGCTTCAAGGACAGCTGGACCTGATGTATTAAGCGCTTGACGTATAATCTTTTCCGCTTGTGCTGGGTCATTGAGACTGAAACCAGCAACTCCACATGAACGGGCGAACATCGCAAAATCTACCGGATGAAGATCCGTCCCGTATTCGGGATTTCCTTCAATAGCAATCTGTTCCCATTTGATCATGCCAAAAGAATTGTTCTTAAAAATGATTACTTTAACAGGAAGATTATATTTGGCTATGGTGGTCAATTCAAACCCGAGCATGGAAAACCCTCCATCCCCACATAGACAGATGATCTGGCGGCCTGGATTGGCCATAGCTGCTCCAACGGCATAAGGTAATCCATTAGCCATGCTGGCCAGTGTTCCTGAAGCGGAAAATTGCATATTTTCCCGTATCTGAATATGACGTGCGGCCCAAATGGTTACTGTCCCTGTATCCGTACATATAATACAATTTCTATCTATAAGAGAACTAAGTTGATGAGCCACCACCTGTGGTTTAAGCGGTTTGTCTAGACAAGTGCCTTGCGCATTCAAAAGACTGTTCCATTGTTTCATCCGTTCTTGAGATTTCACTAAGAAACTTTTATCTTTTTTTTGTTCTAG
>CAYZLU010000445.1:0-2188 GCA_964479285.1 uncultured Planctomycetales bacterium
ACACCCTGGTTTTCCTGTTCAAAATTAATAGCGTCTTGTTTACGGTTTAAATTGGTATTAGAGCTTTCGATACTTTGAGTCTTTAAGACCTGGGCCAACAAATAAGTCATATTATTTTCCATTTGAATGAGCTGGGCGATTTCCAGGGCTATTTGTTTTAAGGCCCCTTTTTCACTGACATTTTGAGCGTTGGCTACAAACTGCTGAACATAATCTGAATTTTGTTGATATAAATTTTGATAACTATTGGCCACCACATAACCTGATGAATTAATCTGGTCAGAAGCATTGATATTTCCAAAGACCTGGTTTGAATTGGCAACATAAGGGTCAAGCGTTCCAAATAAAGTCTTCCACTGAGCAGAGACATCTTGGCTGGTATTAACAAGGCCCTGGACACTCTGAATCAATTGATTGGTGGCTAAAACAGTGTTTTGAAAATTTGTCGTTGCATTAAAGCCATCAACCCCAGCACTATTATTTTGGGCGATGGTCAATAAATTACTCATATTCGATAACTGGGATTGTAAAAGTTGGACTTGTTGAAGTAATTGGGCCAGGTCTTTTAAATGCGCAGAGGTTTCTTCCGCTGTCAGTTGTAGGACAGCGGCGGTAGTTGAAGGATCACTGAAAGCTTTTATGGAACACATGGGAATAAAAATAATTGTCATTACGATAATGAATTTCTTCATTTATTGATACTCCTCCAAGGTTACGTAATGTTCATCGTAGATAACACCATCTTCCTCACGCCTTGGCACTTTATAGCGTGCCAGGCGTTTGGTTGAATCTGTGTTATTTTGAGAATACTGACCTGTGCCATTCTGCCAATCTTGATTAGCCAAATCTACCTGGGCCTGGGCATAGCCCGCGTCATAGTCCTTTTTAGTTTGCTTCTTTTGGTTTGAATCTTGTATTTGAGCCGTCACATCGCCAACTATGGCCCCGCCTAACCCACCAATAACGGTGTCTTTGACATTATGATGAATTGAATAACCAATGCCAGCCCCTGCCGCAGCACCCAGGCCGGAGTATTCGGCCTGGCGCACGGAACAACCTGTCAGTAAACCTATTAACCCAAATACGAAAACAAGCTTTTTGGGCATAACCTTAATCCTTCCAAAAGTGCCGTTATTCCTGTGCCACTGCTTCTTCGATCAATGTTTCAATGGATGGTTGTGTTTCCACCATACCTTCAACAATTAAATCAGTATTGGTTATACTTTTCTGTCTCTTAGGCAGAAAATGCACAGAATTAGCCGTAATTTTAATATGGTTCATGTTTTTTCCTTCCTTCTCCCACCTTTCCTGACGAAGCCGGCCCTCCACAATGATACCGCTGCCTTTTGCCAGGTATTTGAAACAGTTTTGGGCGGCTATTCCCCATACCTCAATATCGAAATAGGAAACTTCATTAATTCTTTCGCCATTCTTGATGTAAATACGGTTATTGGCGATTGAAAAATTGCACACCTCTTTTCCTGTAGGAGTGTGTTTCATTTCTGGATCGCGGGTTAGATTACCCATGACATTGACAGTATTTAAGCTCATCTGGCCCTCCTTGCTTTTTAACCACTGGTTTTTTAATAAAAGCTCTTTTAATACTTTAACGACTAAATTTTTCATATCCCACCCCGTGCGGGTATTCCTTGGCGCATTTGCCCAATATTTCGTAAATGTTTAAAGTTGGGTTCTCACTCTTGATCTTGGCATAGTAATTCAAGTCCATGGCGTCTGTCGTCGCCACCCAATACTCCATAGGCGTTGGACATATGACCATCTTTGAGCTGATATAGGCCAATTCCTTTGATTGTGAAAAGAATACCTCAGAATATTCACCTTTTTTGATTTGCAAAGTTTCAATCAACCGCTTTTCCTGGTCGTTAAAATTAAAATAAGAAACAATCTGCTGGATCGCAGGCATAGAATTTTGTCTTAGGATAAAGCGGGTGTTGGAATTGGCTAAAATGGCATGTTCCAGGCCTCCTCCTAAAAAATCATTCAACGATTGAGTAATGGAAATAGCACCCGCCCCGTATTTACGGAATGTCCTATAACATTCCGCTATAAACTTAGCTGCCTCCGGTGTAGATAAAAGCTTCCAGCATTCATCAAAGATCACAAATTTACGTCTCCCTGGCTCGCTCATGATCTTGCCCCAGACAAAATTGGTGACAATCGTCAACAT
>CAYZLU010000446.1:0-2181 GCA_964479285.1 uncultured Planctomycetales bacterium
TGCCGCGGCTCTCCTGGGGATAAAGCGCAAAATATTGGAACACCAATACCCCGCTGCACAACATCCCTGCCAGGGCCATGGCCGGCCACAACACTTTCAGGCATTCGGCCGCGGCCCACCACATAAACCCGGTGAACAACATCATAAACGGCCACGAGCCGCAGATCCGTAACGCATGCGGTAATTCCTGGTTGGTCAATGCCGAGGGGATGATGCCGATAAAGAAATTGGCGGCCAAAAACAGGAGCCAGCGCCAATTTTTGGCCACTGGATTATGGCCCCAGGAACGACGCAAGAAAACCAAAATCAAGAATACCATTAGAATGACTAAGGCCGCGATGTCAAGCCAGCTGAATAGACCCAAATGCCTGGTCGAATGCACATAGGAAGGGTCTCCTGTCACAAAAAGAAACTCCGGGCTTAAATGTAAAAAATAATTATGGAAGAAAATGCTGATCAAGTCTACAGGAGTGCCTGTCACTCCCAGGGAATGCAGGTAATCCTTATTAAAAATGCTTATCTCATTAAACCGGCGGGACAAGGAGCCATGCATGTAATTTGCCACCAGCGGTAATAATGACAAAATAAAAATAAAACCGAAACTTAGGGCAGATTGCCAGCGGATGGGACGTCCCGGCGTCTGTCGTGATCCCAACTCATATACCCCAAGTGTCACTAACATTAGCGGTATTTGCAATCTTGCCGGCGGATAGGCATACATGGCACAGGCGAAAAGAAAAGCTGCCATCGCCCAATCCCACCATAAATTGGAACGCCAAAAAAAATAAAGGCCCCAAACAGCAAAAACCGGGGCAGAATAGGATTCCACAGCAACACGGGTCACGACCCAGGCCCAAGGGGAACATGTAGCCGCCAAAACAACCGCCAAGGCAAACGCATTGCCTAGAATTTGCCTGGCCAAAAAAAATAAGCCTAGAATGCCTATTAAAAGTACGGCCACACTATAGGCCCGCAAACTGGGAACAGTTGTGCCGAATATTTTTGTCCAGAGAATGCCGGGGTATATATAGGTCGGTGGTTTATCCTGGCCATATTCCATAAAACCAAATAACGGCCATGGTCTCAGCTCTGCATCACATCCCTTTTCAGCAAAACACTGCATGGTAACAGCAGAACCTACTTCATCCACGTGATAGCCATAAGGGATGGCATCAAGCTTCCAGAAACGAAGGACATTTAACAACAAAACCACCAGGATTATTAAAGCTAAAGAAATTTTTTTTAACATAAAGATTCAGAAAGTACTGGAAAGGGGGACCTATTACCGCACCCCCACCTGGCCTCCTCCATCAAGGGGGAGGGAAGCAAAATGCGGATTTAAATTTCCTGGCCAATGGCTTCTTTAATGACACGGCGTATATCGTCAACTTCGAAAGGTTTCTTTAAGCAGTCTACCGCCCCCAGGCGTTTGGCCTGCTGGCGTTTTTCATCCAAACTATAACCGCTCATCATCACGACTGCCAATCCCGGAATGATCGCCTTTACTTGTTTGAGCACTTCCACACCGTCTTGACCTGGCATCACCATGTCCATAAACGCAATGTCAAATTCATTGAGCTTTACAGCTTCCAACGCCTGAGGCAGGTCATGGACCACTGTAATTTGGTGGCCATAATACCCCATCGTTAAATTAAAAAAATCCCCTATGACTTTCTTATCATCGACAACCAAAATATTAAGACGCTTCATTCCCAGCCTCCTGTCGAATTTTATCTAAACGGGCGCATGGTAACTTGACCACGAAAATGGTGCCTTCCTCATTACTCTGGACACTTATATTTCCCCCATGTTCATTGACCAGGTCATGGCATAAGGCCAGACCTATGCCTGAACCTTGCGCCTTTGTCGAAAAAAACGGGTCAAAAATCTTGGCCTGGTGTTCATGGGCAATGCCAGGCCCATTATCTTTAAAAATAATGACTGCCTGGTGGTTTTCAATATCATATTTGGAAGTCACCAGCAAGGTGCGCGGCGCCCCATGAGGCATTTCACTCAATGCCTCCATGGCATTGACGACCAGGTTCATAAAAACCTGCTGCAGGTGCAATGCGTCTCCGTAAATAAACGGCAGGGAATCGTCTAATTGGATGTCCCAGCCGATCCTCCTTATGCGAAGTTCATCTAAAAGCAGATTGATCGATTTATAAATGACAGCATTAA
>CAYZLU010000447.1:0-2161 GCA_964479285.1 uncultured Planctomycetales bacterium
CTGGAACAAAACAATCAGAGCGCGCCCCTCCTCAGGATTAGAAAAGTCTGCTTCAAAAGCACGCAGCTGGTTCTTTAAATCCATTAATTGATGACTGACTTGGGAGTCCTTTTCTTTCAAGGTCTTGATCTTGGCTTCTAATTCACCTAAGTTTTGGGTATTTTCTGTGTTTTTCAAAACATCCAGCCCCTGGAGTTCCTGCTTCAATTTGGCGTTTTCCTGCTGCGCTGAGGCAAGCATTCCCTGGGTCTGCACAAGCATCCCTTTGGTCGTCGTTAATTCAGCAGTCACCTGGTCTAATTGGCGATTGACCTCTTCGAGTTTACGGGTAGTTTCATCCAATTCTACTTTGGTCTCTTTATATCTTCCAACATAGGTCCTATAATTGACCGTCGCGTGGTCGCTGGAAGAAAATGCCAAATCCGTTGATTTAGACAGGATATTATAATTTTGGTCCTGCAATTTAAGCACATAAACAGTCAACGCGACCATGATCAAGGAAAGCATGATCCCAACAATCCTTTTTAAATGCGTGTTTTGGCGTTGATTATTCGTGTTGGGGCCAATTTTTTCTTCCTGTTGATTTAATACAGTCTCTGCCACCTCAATACCCCCTATTTTTTGGTTTGCCTTTAAGTTTTTAATTTTAACCTTGTAATCCAAAAAGGCAAGAGAAATCATCTAAAATGGACAAAAATCCTGCCGAAATTCTTGTCGTCTTTTTCAACGCGATGATAAAGCGCTTTGATGTGCTTTTGCTCTAAAAACCGTAACACATGTTTTTTCAGCTGCCCGCTGCCTTTGCCGGGAATGATTTCCACCAATGAGATCCCCTTGTCCACCGCTTCCTGAATCACCCTGTTCAATTCCGCGTCAATGGAAGACCCTCGGTTAAAAATATCATGCAAATCTAATTTAATTTTGGCCATAATCGATCCTTTTTATAATTTCGGCCATATCCTGGGCCTTGTCTTCTGGATGAAAAAGATGCGATGTTTTTCCCTGGGTGTCTATCAAATAAAGATAATCGGTATGGTCAAACATATACCCCAAGGCCGACGAATTAGTGACCACCTTCCCATAAGAGGCCTTATAACGATCCACCACCTCGTCAATTTCACGTTTCGTACCGGTCAACCCCACGGCGTTTATATTAAAATACCGCAAGTATTCCTTGAGTTTTTGAGGCGAGTCCCGCAGCGGGTCAATCGTGATAAATACCGTTAAGACTGTTTGCCTCATTGGCCCCAAAAGGGCATACACACGGGCCAGCTTGGAAAGAGTAGTGGGACAGACATCCGGACACGTTGTATACCCAAAAAATAAAAGAATTATTTGACCCCGGTGATCTTTCAAATGGAAGACATTTCCGTCCTGGTCAAGAAGAACGAAATCTCTTTGGGGATTAAGCGCCCCATAATCCATACCAGCAGGCATTTTTTTCTGATTTTCACACCCTCCCCAGAGCATGCAAAGAGCAACGGATAAACACAGGGTCTTTGTGAGCCTCCATCTAATGGCAGGCTTATTCGTCACGGACATTTGCATTCACCATTATACTGCGCCCATCTTGAAAATGAAGCGCAATAGAGACAATATCGCCTTTGTTGACGGGCTTTTTAAGATTGACCAGCATGATATGAAAACCTCCAGGCTGCAAGGCCACCTTGCCGTGGGCCGGAATATGCAAATTGGCGACCATGTTCATCTTCATCATCCCATTCATTTCACTCATCTGATGGATCTCAACCGTACCGGCAATATCGCTTAAAACTGAAACCAAAACCGCCTCCTTGGGTGAATTGTTCGCAATGGTCATATACGCTGCTGAAGTTGTTTGGGAAGGCGGCATGGCCTGTACCCAAGCATTGCTGACAAAAATGTCTTTGCTCACATCCGCGGCAGGAGCATAAGTCAAAAAGAATATTGCGGAGGATGCCACAGTTAAACTTAATAGATTCTTGATTTTCATAAACAGCTCCCTCTTTTAGTCCGGTTTTTTCTGCAAAGACTGCAGATAAGCGATGATTTGATCTATTTCTTGCGGCGGGATATCACCAAATGCCGGCATAATGCTGTTTTCTTCTTTGACCCCATATTGTATAGCACGCCTGATACTGTCCTTGTCCTGGCCGTGATGATACGCTTTGGGGTCACGAAA
>CAYZLU010000448.1:0-2157 GCA_964479285.1 uncultured Planctomycetales bacterium
AAATTATATCTCTGATTTTACTTTTAGTGGTCTAGATTTTTGGGGCCATTATATTGACGATCAGCCCTTTTAAGGCCAAAGGTGCAAACGGTACGGATTCCCCCACCATTGTTCCAGGGAATGGAAGCTGATTAATATTGAAATTTTGGGCGTAAACGTACTGGAGATTACTAAAACTAAAAGCAATGCAGACTAATGAAGCGATTAGGCGTTTGAACATTCTTTTCCCCTTTGGTTGAAAGCTGATAAAGAATTAAAATGACGGACTCAGAAAACGCTTTCACCGTAAGGGACGACTAAAATATAGTATATTTATGGGGGGAAAGCAAATTTTATTTTTTTGACTGGTGAGCAAATTATAATTGATTATTGGACAATTATGCACGAGTAAACGTACGGGCTATAATTCAATACCTAATTTTTCAGCTTCTCTTTTGATGTGATCAGTAAACACTGCTCCCCTGCTCTTTTTGATGCCGGCAAGTTCCTGGGTTTCGCGGGTCAGGCTTAAACACTTATAAATAGTGTCTTCATGATCTGTAAATTTTGAAATAAGGCTCCTAAAAAAAGGGATCGATTTTTCATCATTTAATTCACTGGCCAACTGCTGGACCAGTCCTTCTCTCTTGATTTTAAGCAGGGTGCTGGAATTTCCGATGGCTTCAGTAGAAACATTAGAAAACTCATTATCATAACGTTTCAACTGTTTTAATCCTGATGTTAAATTTTCGTTGTTTTCATCTTTATTTTCTTTAACGTTCTTAATGATGTTAATGGTGTTGTTTATAGTAGTATTGTTAGTAGGACTTGTGGACACTACCCCCTCAGACATTTTGTCAGCACTACCAGCTTTTTTGTCAGTACGTACTGACAATTTTGCAGTACGTACTGACATTTTGTCAGTACCAATCTGCTGTTGGATTGTTTCTAATACATAATTTTTTAATTCAAGCAACTCTTTGATTCTTTTGGTTATTTTGGGAGTTTTTCTTTCTAAGGACAATCGTTCAAGTTCAAAGAAAACCTGATGTGGCAAATAATACGTGTTATTCTCAAAAACACTATTTGCTTGTTTGCTTTTAATTTTTAAGATCATGCCACTTTGGCAAAGAGAATTAATTGACCGGGTGGCATTTCTTGGGGAACAGCCTGCTGCTTTAGCAATAGTGTTGGTGCTGGGCCAGCAATTGCTTGGCCCAGGGTTGTAATGCTTGCAAAGGACCACATACACCATCATGTCCGTACTTGTTAATCCTTTTTTGACCAAATCTTCAATCGCATTATTTGGGATATGTGTATAGGTGGGGCCGCCATATTTTTTATTTTGGGTCATTTATTTTCCCTGCCCTGCCGCATTTGATGTAATAGGCGTTAAACTTTCTTTTAACTGCTTTATGGTTTGCTGAAACTGTTCTTGTTGGATCTCTCTTTCTTGGGATAGTCTTTCTTCAAATTGGTTTTCCATTTTTTGTTGGTTTGAAGTAAAAAGATAAAGCCCCCCCCACCCAACTGCAATCACACCAAGAAGGCAAAGGACAACAATCAATAAAGTTTGATTGGCTGGTTTAAAGTCCTGTCTTTTTTCAGACAAAAGTCTTAAAGTGTCAGCCTGAAATTTATCAGCTTGGGCTGTTTTATCCAACAACGCTTTTAAAGCTTCTGCTTGTAATTTTTCTGCTTCAGTATTTTTTTGGAGCAATAAATTTAATGTTTCGGTTTGTTGTCTTTCAATTTCAGTCCGTTTGATTCGGTCTTCAAGATACCTTTCTTTTAAATCAATCCCTTGTTCTACTATCTTTCCAACCACATTTTGCATGGTTGTGTTAGCGGCACGGACGTTATCATTGAGCTCCCGAAGATTAGTTGAAAACTCTTTAAAATTGGTTCTTAATTCACCAATGCTCCGGATACTTTCAGATACAGCCAATCTTTGGTTGTTTTCACTATTGGAAGACTCTTGGAAATCGTTGGAATGTGTTGGAATACTATTGGAATTACTGTTGGAATCACTATTGGAACTTGACCTGTTTTGGAAGCTTTCTTCGGAAACACTGACAGGCACATGCACAAGGACTGTTTTATCTTTATTCAATATTTTAGAGATATTTACAATAGATTCTTTCTTGTATAACTTCTTAAGTCCGCCATTAGAAGTTA
>CAYZLU010000449.1:0-2155 GCA_964479285.1 uncultured Planctomycetales bacterium
TAAAAAAGAAGGCCTTGCCGTGGATAATTTTGATGAGAGCAATATAGCCAAGTTAAAAGGCCATATGGCGATCGCGCATACCCGGTATTCCACAACAGGCGGTTCGCATACTAAGAATATTCAACCTATATTGGTCAACCATCGTAAAAAACCGATCGCGGTTGCGCATAATGGCAACTTGACCAATACGGACGAGTTATACGCCAAGTTGGAAGACGAAGGTTCTATATTTCAGACTTCGATGGATTCTGAAATTTTTGTACATTTATTGGCCAAGACGCCCAACGGCGATATGGCCCAATGGTTGACGAAAGTCTTTTCCCAGGTCAGAGGCGCATATTCAGTTGTACTTTTGCTGGAGGATTGTTTGATCGGGGCACGTGATCCTCATGGGTTTCGGCCCCTATGTTTGGGCAAATTGGGTGACGGGTATATTTTAGCTTCCGAAAGCTGCGCTTTTGATTTGATGAAAGCAGATTTTGTGCGCGAGATCCAGCCTGGGGAAATTGTCATTATCAAAGGCAATAAGCTGGAGTCCATTAATTTATCCGCCGGTAAAAAAGAAGAAAAAGCTTTTTGTGTTTTTGAGAATGTATATTTCGCCCGTCCGGACAGCCGCATTTTCGATGACAATATTTATCAGGTCAGGAAACGGTTGGGGGCACAGTTGGCCATTGAGCACCCCTGTCCCCAGGCGGATTTTGTCATGGGTATCCCGGACTCAGGTAATTACGCGGCCTTGGGTTATGCCCAGCAATTAAATTTGCCTTTTGAGCTCGCGATGGTCCGCAACCACTATATCGGACGCACCTTTATCCAACCCACACAATTTTTGCGTGAATTCCGTGTGCGTGTTAAACTTAATCCTATGCGTGACGTGATCAAAGGCAAAAAGGTGGTGGTCATTGAAGATTCTATTGTGCGGGGGACAACGTCCCGCAGCCGTATCGAGGAAATCCGTGAGGCTGGTGCGCGTGAAATTCATATGCGTATTTCATGCCCCCCCATCAAATACCCTTGTTTTTATGGGATTGATTTCCCGTCGACGGGAGAATTGATAGCGCACAACAAGACAGTCCAGGAAATCACAGATTTTATCAAGGTCGATTCCCTGGGCTTCTTGAGCCTTGAGGGCATGCTGTCCGTGATGAAGGACAAAGGTAATTTTTGTTCAGCGTGTTTCACCGGTAAATATCCGACGGCAATACCTAAGAATACAGATAAGCTCAAGCTGGAGAATTAAATTAAAAAGGAACATGGACCTTGAGTAAATACATTTTTGTCACAGGCGGAGTAGTTTCCAGTTTAGGCAAAGGAATTGCCGCAGCATCAATCGGCAAATTGCTAGAGGCCCGCGGCCTTAAGACGGCCATCATCAAATGCGACCCTTATTTGAACGTGGACCCTGGTACCATGAACCCCTACCAGCACGGGGAGGTGTATGTTACAGACGATGGCGCGGAAACCGACCTGGACCTGGGCCATTATGAGCGTTTCACCACCGCCCCGCTTACTAAAGACAGCAGCATTACTGCCGGCAAGGTGTATTTTTCCGTGATAACCAAGGAGCGCCGGGGTGATTATTTGGGCAAGACCGTGCAGATCATCCCGCATATTACGGACGAGATCAAGGAGCGCATCAAGAAGGTCTCTAAATCCACTGACGTGGATGTGACCATTGTTGAGATCGGAGGGACGGTCGGGGACATTGAAAGCCTGCCTTTTCTGGAAGCCATCAGGCAATTGCGTTGGGAGCTGGGAGAACATTACGCGTTGAATATCCATGTGACGCTCCTGCCGTATATCAAGTCCGCCGGTGAGCAGAAAACAAAGCCCACCCAGCATAGTGTCGGTCGTTTGATGGAAATAGGGATCATCCCTCAGATTTTAATGTGCCGGACCGAGCGGCCCATCTCACAGGAACAGCGCGAAAAAATCGCCTTGTTTTGCAACGTGGATGTGGAAGCTGTTATTGAAGCTGCGGATGTCAAACATATTTATGAAGTGCCCCTGGCCCTTAAAAAGGAAGGGCTGGATGAATTGATTTTAAAGAAATTGAATATCAAGCTCGTGGACCGCGGCATTAAAAGTTGGGAAGAGGGGGTCTTAAAACGCCTGCGCTCTCCGGCCAAGGAAGTCAAGATCGCGGTGGTGG
>CAYZLU010000450.1:0-2154 GCA_964479285.1 uncultured Planctomycetales bacterium
CAATTTGGTGACATCATCATCCAGCGCTTCTGAGCGTGTACCGCTCGGCAATTGCCAGGTGATATTAAGTTTTCGCTCAATGATCAATTGGCAGAACCGCACTGTCCAATCCTTACGTACGATCGTTGTCAGGTCATAAAAATCAAAATTCTGGGCTTGATATCGCTTGATATAATCCTGCATTTCATCAACAACATCTTCCGGCGTTCGCGCCATCCAAAGGGTCGTCCACATCGAGGGGTTGGAACAAAAAGTGCATTGATATGGGCAGCCTCTGGTGGCCATCAGGGGGATGGTGCGGCCGATATTGACCCCGAAACTATACCCTCCAGCCAAATATGTTTCCAGCGGAATCAAGTCCCAAGCCGGGCGGGCAATGCCGTTCATGTCCCTCATCCTGGCATGTCGGGGGGTCAGGACGACCCTTTGTCCTTGACGGAAACCAATGCCTTCCACTGCATTAAAAGGACGTCCATCTTCAAGTGCCGCGATAAGATTAACAATGGTTTCCTCTCCCTCACCTAAAACCGCATAATCGATGGCCAAACAGTCCTTAAGTGAGAATTCAGGCATCGCCGTGATGTGTTCCCCACCGCCCATGATGATGGCTTTTGGAAAACTATCTTTAAGCTGATTGCAGATTTGTTTGGCAAAAGGCCATTCATGCGAAAAAGGAAAAGAAACACAGATGAATTGGATATCTTCGGGCACACGCTCAATGATCTCTTGGGGGGTCAGACCGTTAACATATAAATTCTTGCGGCCAAAATAATACACTTGTTGCACGGCTTCACCGATAGCGTCAATGAATTTGACATCATGCCCTGCCGCACGCACACTGGCAGCCACATAGGCCAGGCCAATTGGTGGTGTTGCACTCAACGTCAAAGCGCCTGCAGCAAACAGACTGGGAACACGGACAAGGCAGACCTTAGCCATGGCGCTCACGGACCTTTCGAAATTTTTCGTGCAAAATCCTTAATAGGAATAAAAAACCGTGCTTGATAACTAGTGATTTTGCCCGGCCGCCCAAACGTGAACGTTCCCGGGAAGGGACCTCCGTGACCGGGCGACCAAGCTTTAAGGCATTGACCAGTAGCTCTACCTCGATCTCAAAATTATCAGACGTATATACATATTGGCGGAAAACATCCTTATGAAATATCTTAAACCCGTTTAAGGCGTCCGTTAAATACCGTCCATGGACGAATCCAAAAAACCACGTCAATACGATATTGCCGAACGCGCGCACGCGGGTATATTCCTCGCTGCCTCCAGTGATGCGGGAGGCGACCACCAGTCCCTTATGGCGGCGCACCTCTTCAATCATGTAAAACATGTCCCTGGCATCATGGGAGAAATCTGCATCCATCATCACCATGTATTCCCCCCTGGCCTCTTCAAAACCTGAACGCAGAGCCGCCCCTTTACCAGGGTTAAATCGGTTGTTCACGATCTTGACAAATGGATATTGCCGGACAATGTCAACGGTCTTGTCCGTGGAACGGTCATTGACCACAATGACTTCCATCCTGTATTGCGAGGAGTCGATCACTGTTTTTACTTCATCCAACACTGAGGGCAATGAGTCTTCTTCATTCTTAGCCGGTATCACGATGGAAATATCATAGCGTTTGCCTATATATTGATCGCTGTCATGGATCTTGATAATCCCTTGTTTTTCAGTTTGTATCCATTTCATTAGACGAGACACGCCATCAGCAACGGAAATCTTAGGCTGCCAGCCCAAAATTCTTTGCGCTTTATGGATATCACAGATAAATACTTTTTGATCACCCAGCCGCCAATCAGCATGGTTAACAGGCAATGGGCCCCCTTTATCCTTCTCAATGATCCCGATTAATTCATTGATGGAAAGGGTGTTTACGGCCCCGCCGCCGATATTAAAAGCTTGTCCCTTGACCTTGTCGATCTTTTCAATGCATCTTTCGTAAACATCCAATAGATCGTCAATATACAAAAGATCCCGCACCTGGCAACCGTCACCATACACGTTCAACGGTTTATTTAAAGCCGCCCCGATGGCAAACCAGGCCACCCAGCCCTGGTCTTCGAAGCCGTATTGATAGGGGCCATAAATGCATGATTGCCTTAATACCACCGTTGATAACCCGTAGGTCCTGGCATAATCCA
>CAYZLU010000451.1:0-2151 GCA_964479285.1 uncultured Planctomycetales bacterium
TAGGAATACACCTCCTTAAAGCACCCATGGGAAATTTTTTCCCTTATCTTGGGTTAGATTAGTTAGAGCTAATATATCCTATTTTATTAGAAATGTCTAATACTTTCTTTCATTTTTCAAATCACGGAAAGCATACCTGAAACACGGGCAAATTTCTCTCGAGGTTTGCCTAATTTGGCCCCACGTTGGATTTCAGCGGCGTCAATTTTCTTCCAGTCTTCAAAAGTGACCACCCTGACCTCACGATCTTTTAGAAAATTGGCCATTTCTTCACTGCTGGGAATTTCGCATGGATTTAAACGCCCTATATCTTCCATGAGCGATTTAACAGTTTCTTCTGCATCGGGTTTGTTGGTACCAATGACACCCACCGCACCTCTTTTGATCCAACCAGCCACATACCAGCCTGTATAAATCTGCTCTGAATCCATCACCCGGCCTGAATGGTTAGGCATGACCCCTGCTTGGGCAGAAAAAGGTAGTCCTTTAATGGGAATTCCAGTATACCCAACACTACGAAAGAACATGCCACAGTCAATTTCTTCAAATTTGCCTGTTCCCCTTACCTTTTGCTTGTTGGGCTCACCCTCCATCTTGTTTATTTCAAACCTGACCTTCTGCACCCGGCCTTTACCTATAATTTCAACCGGACTTCGCCCAAAATGAAGGACAAATTTACGTTTACGGCCATTTGGGTCGATAGATAAAAAACCTTGCATGATCTCATAATTCTTCTTGCGGCCGGCATTGGCAGGATCTTCAAGCTCTTTTTGGCTGGACTCAATAAGTTGCAATTCTTGCGGATTGACGACCGGGTAACAATCTGACAATTCCCCCATTTCCCTGATTTCCGGGGCAGTAAAAGATGCCTGGACCGGCCCCCTTCGGCCATACACATGCACTTCTTTGATCTTGCTTTCTGCCAAAACATCCAAAGCGTTTTGGTTAATGTCGGTATTTTTCAATTCTTCAGGGGTCTTGCAAAGTATACGGGCCACATCCATGGCCACGTTTCCGTTTCCTACAATAATGGCAACTTCCTGGGAGAAGTCAAAATGATGGTCTTGAAAGTCAGGATGCCCGTTATACCATGCCACAAACTCGGTCGCGGTATAACTCCCGACCAAATCTTCACCGTGGATACCTAAATGCCGGTCGGATTCAGCGCCATAGGCAAAAACAACCGCGTCATAAAATTTCTTCAATTCGAAAACACTGATATTTTTACCTACCGTCACATTGCCAAAAAATGAAAATTTAGGGTTGCTTGCGGTTTTTTCAAATACTTTCGTGACATTCTTGATCTTAAGATGGTCCGGCGCCACGCCATAGCGTACCAGGCCGAAGGGAACAGGCAATTTTTCGAACATATCAACCTTCACGTTTAAATCCTGCCTTAAAAGGTCTTCCGCCGCATAAAAACCACTGGGTCCGCTGCCCACAATGGCCACCCTCAAGGCCCGCTCAGCTGTTCCTAAAACCGCCATGGAAATGTCCTTTCTTAACGCTTGAATTCCGTTGCTAAAACCAAATGTTTGATCCCGGCCCTGGAAGCCGCATCTATAACCTGTACTACATAATCATATTTCACATTGCGGTCCCCATTGATGATAATGGCAGGGTCATTATACGTTTTCAAGATATGTTTTAATTTGAATTTGAAAACATCCATGTCCAATTTCAAATTATATCTTTCGTTCTCTAAATAGACTTCACCACCGGAAGTAATACTGACATTGATGTCCCGACTTTCCAAAGGCTTTTGATTATTAGAAACCTGGGGCAATGCGATTTTGATACTGGAGCGATAAATCAAGGGGGTTGTGACCATAAAGACGATCAATAAGACCAAAATGACATCAGTGAAAGGGGCAATATTGATGTCCGCGATCAATTTAGAGTTTCGCTGTCGTCTGTTCATCTCTTTTTAACACACATTAAATCAACCAGCTCGGATGCAGCCAAGTCCATATCTACCACAAAATTGTCAATTTTACGAGTAAACCAGTTGTAGCTAAGGACCGCGGGGATAGCCACCAAAAGACCCGCGGCCGTACATATTAACGCTTCAGCAATGCCGACTGTCACCACATCCATACCACCACTGCCGGCTTTACTGATATCACTAAAAGCCCGCATGATCCCAATGAC
>CAYZLU010000452.1:0-2131 GCA_964479285.1 uncultured Planctomycetales bacterium
GCCCCACCCGTGCATCCCCTAAAAACGAAAAATGTTTTTGCATGACTCCACGCCCCAAAGAGGTACGAGAAACCTCTGCGAAATTGCCTATTTCAACCCCGTTGGCTATCAAAGTACCTGGGCGAATGCGTGCCATGGGACCAATACTGCAATTCTTACCGATACGCACACCCGCGTGAATGACTGTCATCGGATGTATGACCGTATCCCGACCAATCACAACACCAGCTTCAATAAAAGTGGTCAAAGGGTCAATGATGGTCACGCCGGACAACATATGCTTGGCATGTATCCTCTGGCGGATAATCGCCTGGGCTTGGGCCAAATCTTCCCTAGTATTCACCCCGAAAGCTGCTGTTTTATCCCGAGTGGTGTACGTGCCCACATTTTTACCTTGGGCCAACAATAATTCAATGACATCTGTTAAATAAAATTCTTTTTTCCCAGGGTTGAGCTTGACTTTTTTTAAAATTCCAAATAGATCTTTTGAGTTAAAACAATAAACACCGACATTAATTTCTTTAATTTTATCTTCAATAGGTGCGGCATCTTTCTGCTCGCGTATGGCTTTGATACCGCCCTGGGGTAGACGTAAGATACGTCCATAACCATGAGGACATTCAACGCTTGCAGTTAATACAGTCGCTGAAACTTTGGCCTGATAATGTTGTCTTAGCATGGCGGCAACGGTGCTCTTAGAAAGCAACGGAGTGTCACCGCAAAGGACCAAGACCGTTCCTTGATAATTTTTCAAATAAGAAGCACAACAATTCACCGCGTCCGCAGTACCCTGTAAACGTTCCTGTTGCACAAATTCGACACCCTTACCAGCAGCATCCCTTACTTGTTGGGCCCCATGCCCAACCACCACATACGTTGTCAAAGAACGCAGGCTTCTTGTAACATCCAAAACATAATCTAGCACCGGTTTGCCGCAAACTTTGTGCAGGACCTTTGGTATCTCAGACTTCATCCGAGTGCCCTTGCCTGCCGCCAGGATAATCGCTTTAAAAGTGCTCATTGAAGGCTTTCGTCCTTCATATTTTTAATTGCCCAGTCAGGACTCGAACCTGAACAACGAGATCCAAATTCTCGGGTGCTACCATTACACCACCGGGCAGTAAATCACAGTGTGCTGACCGCAAAAACCTGAGTATAACGCCTGTCAAATCGCGCCCGGAGGCTTTCCGCGTGTTGTTGTGACTCAACACAAGCAAAAACCGACGGGCCGCTGCCGGAAAAACAGACACCGGTGGCTCCAGCGTCGATCAACTTCTTTTTTAAATAAATAAAATCAGGCCTCAACGACAAAATAGCAGGCTCTAAATCATTAGACAAAGCACCTGCCAGCCGCGTCAAATCCCCTTTTCTTAAAAAGGGAAGCAGAATATTAACACTATCTTTTTTATTTGTCAAATTTAATTTAAGACGGGCAAAAACCTCTTTAGTATACATTTTAACCCGAGGCGTGACAAGCACATGCCATAATTTCGTCCTGACATCTAATGGCTCAATAAGCTCCCCACGCCCCGTTCCTAGCGCATAAGAACGATCATACAAAAAAAAAGCCACATCACTTCCTATCCGGGAAGCATATGAAGCCAATTTTTGAGGCTTCATACCCAAACGCCACAAACGGTTTAAACCTGTTAAAACAGCAGCTGCGTTACTGGAGCCCCCAGCTAAACCTGCGGCCACGGGTATTTTCTTTATAATATCTATATTCAACCCTTCCGATATAGAAAAATCCTTGGCAAGCATCATCGCAGCCTTAAAGACTAAATTACTCGGACCTCGCGGCACATGGGGATGAGAGCAACAAATATTTATTTTTTTGCTTTTACTACGGGACAAAGTGATTTGATCAGCCAGGTTTATGCGCTCGAAAATGGTCCTAAGTTCATGAAAACCGTCAGGCCTTTTTCCCAAAACATCAAGCACAAGATTCAATTTAGCCGGTGAGTGGATTGTAAGGCGGTCCATTTCCCCCCTTTTGCTCATTGCCTATCGGACCTTTGTCAGACAATGAACCATGCCTTTAATCTTCTGTTGCACCAAAATTTGATGAGGGTCCATATCTAAAGATTTACGCCAATATTTACAAGCCAGGGTATAATCCTTTAACGCCTTA
>CAYZLU010000453.1:0-2126 GCA_964479285.1 uncultured Planctomycetales bacterium
ACAGCAATGAAAAATATTAAGACCTATCATCGTATATTGATTGTGCGCACTGACCGTATCGGAGATGTGGTGCTGACAACCCCTGCGATCAAGGCCCTGCGGCAGGCGTATCCCGCGGCGCGCATTTCCATTTTGGTGACCCCAGCCACTTTCGATTTAGTAAACGGCAATCCTTATGTGGATGAAATATTAATGGATGATCGTTCCGGAGGGCATAAAGGTCTGTTTGGATTTTTGCGATTGGTCCGTCAGGTCCGTTCAAAAAAATTTGATCTTGCCGTAATCTTTCACACCAAACGCCGGTACAATTTGGCCTGTTATGCGGCGGGGATACCTTGCCGTTTAGGCTATAAAAATAAGAAATTTGGTTTTTTGCTTTCCCATCCTTTGAAAGACATCAGGCCCATGGGAGAAAAACACGAGACAGAATATTGCATGGATGTTTTAAAGGCCATTGGAGTTAAAAATGATGGTTTAAACCTTTTTGTCCCGTTGCAAAAAGAGGCAGAATCGTGGATGTTACATTGGATGGATGAAAATGGTTTAAAGGCCAATGATTTTATCGCCATCCACCCTGGTGCCTCAGATCCAGCCAAGTGCTGGTCTGCTGTCAACTTTGCGCAATTAATGGACCGCTTTGCTGAACGTCACTCTTTGAAAGTTGTTTTGATCGGGTCGTCCCAGACAGTCCCTTATGCCCAAACTATTTTGCAGCAATCACGCAAGGCATCTCAATTTTTGGATCTAACTGGAAAAACTTCCCTGGCCCAGATGGTGAGTTTACTTAAGCGTTCACGGTTATTGGTTTCCAATGATTCCGGACCTGTCCATGTGGCTGCAGGGGTTGGGACCAGTGTTATTTCTTTGTTTTTGCGCAACCAGCCAGGGATCAACGCGGAGCGATGGAAGCCACTTGGTCAAAAGAGTTTTATATTGGATAACAAAATTCAACCTGGTTCCATCAGTGTTGACAATGTTTTAGAATTAATAGAGCAGATATTTCAAAAGAATAGCCAGTATGAAATTTTTTAAAGGAAATTTTACGCTTTACAAAAACATCAATTTGATATCTGTGTCTTTGTTCGTGTCTTTGTTGAAAAAATCGATATACAATTGAATAAATTATTGTATAATTCAACATTCGCCGAACGCGATGGCACCAATTTAGCACAAGAGCCAGAAAAGCAAAATGGTGTTTTATCGAGGGCGATATAACCTATAAGAAATAAACAATTTGCAGATTTCGCTGGCTTAGCTCAGTTGGTAGAGCAGCTGATTTGTAATCCCTTCCGACGAGAAATCACAACTTTCATAATTTGATGTAACTATATTACGTTATAAGAAGTTAGCAAAATTCTTTGTTTTAATAGAAGCATATCAAATCACATCAAAATACATCAATTTAGTCCCCATATAGTCCCCAGGATTTTTTATTTTCTCATCGTTTAATTTATTCATTTTTTATTCAATTTTTTATCATCATCTATTTTTTTATCAGCTTATCAGTTTTTATAATACTTCAAATTTAAAAAATTATAAAATCATTACTCGTCTGTAGCTATTTTGTAGTTTTTTTTGTAGTCTATTCTAAGACAAAATACCGTCGGAAAACGCTTCCTGAGAAAACGGCTTCAACGCCTTGTTTTTGATTAAAATATAGTATAAGCTTTATATAGTATGAATAAACGAGCACTATACTCTCAACAGACGTCAATGTGTCCAAGGCGAAAGCATGAGCCTTCGCTCAGAAGCAGGCGTTTGCTTTTTTGTAGACCATGGCAATCTTTTGTCATTTTGGTAGCCTTCATGGTCAATAGCTTTGGGTCTGGGCCTTTGGCAGAAGCTCAAGATTTTCTTTTACCGGCGCCAGGGGTAATGGTTCATTTAAGCCCGCTATTTAATCCGCCTATTCTAAAGGGGATTAAGGTTCATCCTGATAATCCTTTCCGTTTTGATTTTATTCTTGATAAAGGGGATAGCGAATTATCGAATACCGCTCTTAAAGATGAATCTCGTAACTTGATTAAGTATTTTTTGGCTAGTTTGACTATTCCGGAGAAAGATTTATGGGTGAATCTTTCACCCTATGAAAAAGATCGTATTATTCCCAATAGTTTTGGTCTTAC
>CAYZLU010000454.1:0-2122 GCA_964479285.1 uncultured Planctomycetales bacterium
CAAGGGCCATTTTACGAGGACCGCAATTGTTAATCCTGGATGAGGCAACCAGCGCCCTGGATAGCCATTCGGAACTTTTGATCCAGAATTCCATTGAAAAGATCGCCGGGGACACGACGATTGTGACGATTGCCCATCGATTATCAACGATCAGAAAGGCAGACTATATTTATGTGATGGACCATGGACAAGTCGTTGAAGAAGGGCCATTTGAGCATCTTATGAAAATAAAGGGTGGAGAATTTCTTAAAACCGCAGAAATCCAGGGTATCATTTAATGCCGAAAGCGATTTTTGAACAGGCGGTCATTTTTGCAGGTGGGCGTGGTGAACGGCTTCGGCCATTGACGGATACGATCCCTAAACCCATGGCCCCAGTCAATGGACGTCCGTTTGTCGACTATCTTTTAAGGATGTTGGGCAATGCAGGTATCAAGCGCATCGTTTTTTTGTTGGGCTATAAGGCCGAGAGCGTAGTCAATCATTACAAACTCCGAGGGGTTCCTGGCCTTGAGATTGATTATTCCATTGGTACACCAGAAGACCAGACCGGGCGACGCCTGATCAATGCGTATGAGAAATTAGAAGGGAAGTTTTTGCTTTTGTACGGTGATAATTATTGGCCGGTGCCCCTGGAGGAAATGAAGAAACATTACGACCATTTACAAACGTCCTTAATGACAACGGTCTTTAATAATAAAAACGGGACTGGCGAATATGGCTTTGAAAATAATGTAATGGTAGATTCAAATGGCGTGGTGAAGACCTATGATAAGACCCGTCGGTCGTCAGGGTTGAATGGAGTTGATATAGGTTTTTTCTTGGTCGACAAGCGTATTATTAATCCCCATGAAAAAGGGAACATCTCTTTTGAGGAAGTTGTTTTAGCGAGAATCGCGGCTGAAGGGCGTTTGGGGGCGTTTATGACGGATAAGCAATATTATTATATTACCTCACTGGAAAGTCTTAAAAGTTTTGAGCGTGTATCACATGAGAAATGTTTTACCACGCTTGAACATGGAGGTGGGCATGATTTTTAAGGAATATTTTAGGAAAATGGCTGATGCTGTTGTTGAGGTGGATGAAGAGTTGTTGGGCCGCGTA
Organism: uncultured Planctomycetales bacterium; assembly: GCA_964479285.1. Classification (GTDB taxonomy): domain Bacteria; phylum Omnitrophota; class Gorgyraeia; order Zapsychrales; family Fredricksoniimonadaceae; genus JABDGZ01. Next base: position 1,104 of record CAYZLU010000454.1, read on the forward strand.
GTTTCAATGTTGCGCGCCATTGTCCCTATAGGAGGGAAAGTTATCCTGGCTGGTAATGGTGCCAGCGCTGCCATTGCGAGTCATGTAGCGGTCGACCTGACTAAAACTTCCGGTGTCCGGGCAATTAATTTCAATGAGGCAGACCTCATTACATGTTTTGCCAATGATTACGGTTATGAACATTGGGTCGAAAAGGCCCTTGATTTTTATGCTGATCCTAAAGATGTGGTCATTTTGATCAGCAGCAGCGGCATGTCGCCCAATATCGTCAACGCTGCTTTAAGGGCGAAGTCCCAAGGATTGCCAGTCATAACGTTTTCAGGTTTCCGTGAGAATAATGAATTAAGAAAGTTAGGGGATGTCAATTTTTGGGTCGATAGTTCTGAATATAATATTGTTGAGACGATCCACCAGGCCTGGCTATTGGCTGTGGTGGACAAAATCAAAGAATAGAGGTCAAAGCATGAGAAAGACACTTATTACAGGTATTACCGGATTTGTAGGTTCCCATTTAGCAGACTTGTGTTTGAAAAAGGGGGAAAAAGTTTACGGATTAAAACGTTATCACTTGTCCAGTATGAAAAATGTAGCGCATATCCAAGATAAAATTGAATGGTTTGACGTTGACTTGATGGACCCCAAAGCCATCAAGGGTATTATTGGGACGGTCAAACCGGATGTTATCTTCCATATGGCGGCCCAGAGCTTTGTTAGCCCCTCTTGGGCCCATCCTTCTTTGTACATGGATGCCAATTATAAAATGACCGTGAATTTATTTGAAGCTTGTTTGGAGAATAACATCAACCCGCCCATCCATATCCCAGGTTCAGGTGAAGAATATGGGGATGTCCCAGTCAATGAACTTCCAATTACACCGGTCACTATTTTACGGCCAGTGAACCCTTACGCAGTCAGTAAGATAGCACAGGACCTAATTGGTTATGTTTATTTTTGTTCTTATGGCCTGAAGGTTGTCCGGACACGGGCTTTTAACCATGAAGGCCCTCGTCGAGACAAAG
>CAYZLU010000455.1:0-2111 GCA_964479285.1 uncultured Planctomycetales bacterium
TGGATAAGCGCCGGGTTGGCCACCCATTTGCCTTCTTTTTGGATCAGGAACGGGTCCTGTTGCGGGGGCGTTGAGCCGTCGGAGAGAACCACGGTGGCTCCGTTGCTTTCACCGGCGATGCCGCGCTCCGATAATTCTTTGACCACCTCTTTTTTCAATCGTCTGAGCATGAAGGGCTTGATTTTACGGCCTAAGCTTTCCAAAACCTTCTTGTCTTGGTCAATCAGGATAGGGATTTCATAACGCGACCTAAAGCGTTCATACCCGCCCAAAAATCCCGGCATTAAAAAATCAAAAATTGACCAAAGGTCCGCGATACTGTTCTCCAAAGGGGTCCCTGTCATGACCAGGCGATGGCGGCTTTTGATCTTTTTAGACATCCGGGCATTGAGGGTGTGGCGGTTTTTAATGTTCTGGGCCTCATCCAGGACAATATAATTAAACGATAACTGCTCATAAAGATGGGCATCCCTCCGCAAAAGGGCGTAAGAAGTGATGACCAAGTGGCAATCCTTGAGGCCTTCAATCTGCTGGCGCCTCTGCGGCCCCTGGGGAATGACCATTTTTAAATCAGGGGCAAATTTCTTTACTTCGGCCTGCCAGTTCCATACCAGCGTGGTCGGGCATACCACCAAGTTCGGCATGGATTCACCCGCGTCAGCGAGATTTTTCAACAACGCCAGCACCTGCAGCGTCTTTCCAAGTCCCATTTCATCAGCGAGAATACCGCCGAATTTAAAACTCCGCAAAAATTCGAGCCAGTCCAGTCCTTTATGCTGATAATCCCTCATGATCAGACTTAAGGATGGCGGAAGCTCTACGGGACAGATGGAACGGAACTCTTTGAGCTTCTCATGCAATTGGCGAAAAGAAGCGTCGAACGTGATGCCGATCCCCTTTCGGTCGGCTTCTTCCATCAAGAATGGCGTATGAAAAGCTGGCAGCTGCATGGTCTTCCCATCAAACTCATCCATCATTTCTTGTGCCTTAGTATATTCGTCTACGGAAATAGGAAGTATCTCACCGCTTTTTAACCGTATGTAGTTCTTCCCTTGGGCCAGTTGACGGCGGATATCTTCCTGCGAGAATCCAGTGTCGACCCCCTCGGAGCAGTAGCGTACCTCAAAATGAAACCAATCCAGGCCGTCAGCCCCCAGATGTACCAACGGTTTTAATACAGCCCTCGGCCTGAATTTCTCCTCGAATCCAGCAGCATAATAGATTTCATACTGGCCCGACAGTACGGGCAGCTCATGAAAAACAAAATTGACGATTTTTTCCGTACCTGTCAAGGACAAAAGGCCCTTGGGCCCAAGATCAAAACCACACGGGCCGCATAAAAAACGAACGACCTTCTTTTCCTTGGAGATGTCTCGCTTGATCCACTTGCAAGCGTCATCGGTGGACGTCATATATTCATCTTCCTTCATCAAATCTTTAAGAGGAAAACTTTGGCCATTATAGACGCATTTTAATTCGATATTCAGCTTGTCAGGGTCCCCCTGGACATATAATTGGATCAGCGGCGGGACTTCCACAATACTGATTTGTTCGAGTTCTTTGTCACGATAAACCAAGGTGGCTTTTTCTTTGATACCGTTGAGCACACAAGCAGCAAAAGCAGGAAATGTGTGACGGGGAATGTCAACAGGGCCATGAAGGGAGAATACCCTGGTCAATAAATGTTCATCAAAAACATCGTCAAAGGGAAAAATGTTTCCACCTTCAAAATCGATCATCCAGCATGGGCGGCCGGCAACCAATTCACCTCGCAACCAGCCGGATTCTCCAGGGCGTTTGGCATAAAAATGGGCCTGAGTGAATTTCGAATTCTTGTGCCCTATCTCTACCGTGACATCCGCCTTTTGGTCTGCCCGGATTTGAAGCTTTTTACTTTTGCCTTCAAAAAATTGTATGCCCTCTTTTCCTACAGATTCCCTGAATAATAAGGACAACTCAAAAGGCTCGATCCTGGTCTCATCAAAGGCGCCCTTGTATTGGTCGCTCCAATATTTATCCACCTGGTGCGGCGCATGCACCGCCCCCGGCGAGTAATAAAGGAAGAAAGGCCGGTCAGGCGCGTTCTTCTTCTGGCGCGCGATATAGTGGAT
>CAYZLU010000456.1:0-2110 GCA_964479285.1 uncultured Planctomycetales bacterium
CCAGAAATTATATCTCTGATTTTACTTTTAGTGGTCTAGATTTTTGGGGCCATTAAACTTGCGTGGTGCCGTACATTTCTTTGGCTTTAGCAATTAGGTAAGGTAATTTTTGTCCAATAGGCGATATTGATATTATATTACGTAATATATTGAAATATATAATCTTATGAAATCAGTAAAAATATTTGATTCTTTAAAAGATCAATTGACATATTTCACTCCTTCACTAATTCAACTGAATAGTTAATTGTTTTCCTAACACTTCAGCTATGCGTTTTAATGTATCAACCGTTAAATTTTCTCTCCCTGATTCCAATTTAGAAATAAATTGCTGAATGACGCCCAATCTTTTGGCCATTTCTTTCTGTGTATAACCCAATTGAAGACGAATGTTTTTAATCTGTTCGGCTATACTCAATCTTTCAGGTGAAATGCTCAAAGCCTTTTCATAGATATTTTGCCAAAAATCGGCTCTACCTTGAATCCACGTATCTTTTTGAATCCTTTTGTGTATAGCAGGCCAATTTCGACAAAAAATTTCTTTAGGAATAAAGCCAAAAGCCACTTTGGGATTACTAACGCGAGAGAATAATTTTTCTGCATATATGTAAAAGCGAGGATCCTTTTCATTTTTCAGAATTCTTTTCACCCTTGCTTCACTTAAGCTAGTATCCCATAACCAATTAATTTTCATAAAATCACCTAACCCAATTTATCTGGAATCTGCTTTAATATCTGATCATCTAAATATTTAAAAATCTTACTGGCATCGACACCTGGAACCAAGTCCATAAGGCTTAATCTTGTTTCTCCCCTATCAAATCCTCTGTACCAAGCATCAAGCCGCTCGGCTTGATTATAACCAAAATATTCAAAAAATATTTCTGACAATGCCTTATATTTAGAAGAAAGATAATAAATATCGAATAAATCTTTAAAACTTTGCCTTCCGGTAGCTATTGCACGGCCAGTATCTAATTCTTTACCCTGAATTCCGATAGCCGCATAAATTTTACGCCGATAAATATCTTCTACTGAATGAAGTCCATTTTTTATCTCTGCAACATTTTCCACGTAATCCTTAACAAAATCTATCTTCAAGACTTGCTTGTCCTTTAATTCCACGAAATACACCTTCATTGGAATTAATTTAGGATTATCTTGCTCAACATCTAATTGATAGTCAAATCCTGTTTCTTGAGCGATGTACTTCATAATTTTATCAGGATCGCTCTTTTGGTATTTCTGGCTAAAAAAGTCCAGATCTTCTGAAAACCGATGCTCAAAATAAAAAGCTAGCGCCGTACCTCCCGTAAGATAGTAATCAGTAAATTTCGTGACCACTAAATTAGTTATACGTTTCTGCTCTCTTACCATATATGTTATCTTCTTATTCATCATTTACCTCACCACAAGTATACTACTTATAAGTAGTACTGTCAAATCCTTGTAATCCTTAATACCCCTTCTTTAGGTTATCCATAGCATATGGTAAAACCGGCCACCTTAGTGAAAACGATGTGGTTGCGCATCCCACTAAAAAATGTGCTTAAAACGTGCTATAAAATATGAGTCAACAGGGTTGGTTTAGTTTGGGAAAACCCCATCGCGCCAGAGATAAAACCACGTATGATGGTGTTAAAACGGCTGGTAGAGGATTTTTGGTTAAAAAATAGGAAGAATTTAACAGTCAATTTTGAGATATCTATTCATATCAAACGAGCGAAACGGTAGGCCTTTTTTTAAGTACAAGGGATGATGCGGATGTTGCTTGGCTACTAATTCCCCCATATGTACCCATTTAACCGATGATGGTAACATGGTTACTATTTCCCTTAAACAATTTTTTAAAAACGGCCTTTTTTGAATTATACCTCCCCATGCCGCCCAAACCGTTAAATTTGAATACCGTATAAAAATGTCCCGAATATGCTGCTTATTAATTTTATGAATCCGAGATTCGATTGCTTTATGCATATTTTCAGGATTTGTCGCTCTTTGAGGATACAGATTAAACATGATCCAACCATCAAAACCTCTGTCTTTAGATTCATTCCTAACCCGACTCAGCGTCCTATCTAAATTATCTGGCACTGCGGTACTCGGATTA
>CAYZLU010000457.1:0-2110 GCA_964479285.1 uncultured Planctomycetales bacterium
GGGGGCTCGCCCCATAAAGGATCAACCATTTAAGGTCCTTAAGTTTATATTGCTCAGGGTCCCTGGTGGCCTCAACGATCTGGACTATATATTCTTCGATTTTTTCATCCATATAAATCTCATCGACAACTGAACGTAGCCGAATAATGTCCTGGGGTGACGCCACCGCCTGCACGGGGAATGACTGGCGGGTGATCGCCATACGCTTTAGGATCTTTAATTCTTCGTCCTTGGTGGGGTAGGTGATCTTCACCTTGAGCATGAAACGGTCCACCTGGGCTTCTGGTAAAGGATAGGTACCCTCCTGCTCGATCGGATTTTGAGTGGCCAAAACCAAGAACGGATCATCTAATTTTAAAGTCTCTTCACCAATAGTGACCTGCCGCTCCTGCATGGCCTCAAGCAAGGCGCTCTGCACCTTGGCTGGCGCCCGGTTAATTTCATCCGCCAGGATAATATTCGCAAAAATCGGCCCTTTTTTGACATTAAAAGTCCCGGTACGCTGGTCATAGATAAGTGTCCCGGTCAAGTCCGCTGGAAGCATGTCTGGAGTAAATTGCAAACGGTGGAATTTTGCCTGTATTGTCTGGGCCAAAGTCTTGACCGCGGTGGTCTTGGCCAGGCCAGGCACCCCCTCAACCAGGACATGCCCATTGGCCAATATGCCCACTAAAAGGCGGTCTATCAACACAGCCTGACCGACAATCACCTTAGATGTTTCAAAGCGTATCGCATCAATGACACCTGATTCTTTTTTGACTTTATCATTAATGGCACTAACACCTGTGCTGGTCATCATCTTGGGCCTCCTTTGGGTGATCGTTTAAGCGAATGAAAAAAGCAGTATTAATATTATAAAAAATCAAAATTGAAATGCAAGTGTATTAAGATTTCTTAATTGTCTTATGGATTGCAGTCGGTCCAGGCATCGAGAAACACTATTTTACCAATTCATACAAGACCGGAAAATTTTGGGGTGTAACGGGCGTGATGCTGCAGATAATGGAAGTCAATCCTTTTAGATCCAACATGGCTTTGTCTTGATATTGGGGCGGCAAAGGCATGCCTGCCCCATCGACCTTGATATTAATGACCTGGTGCTCATCGCTTAAATTAATACCGCCAACATTCCTAGACATAGCAGGATCTGCCACTGAATTACGAAATTCCTTAACGACAAGGATTACACGTTTCACTGGGTCCGGAAAATTTTTATCGTCATCATATCTTAATATCTCGCTTTCTGCCATATCTCGACTTTGCTCTAATTCAGATAATTCTTGTTGAAATTCTTTAATCTTTTCCATGGAAGCAGGAAGTTCAATATCCAGTTCTGCAGGATATGATTTATGAAAATTAGATGATTCCTCTCCACCTACATATTTGTAAAGGATGCGTGTTTGTGCTTGAAGTTTATCTAACTTATCACCAATTCTTCCGATTATATCCCACCATCGCATAATTTTTCTAAGAACATCTGAGTGTTCAGAAGTATTTTGTTGACGTTTGATATCTTCAATGGCAGGATTGCCATTCTCGTACACTAACCCATATTTGTCTAATTTACTTTCCACAACCGGCTTGACCTTTTTTAAAAGGACCTTTGCGTCATCCAAAGCTTGAATGGTTCTTCTATTTTTAGCCTTATTTTCCATCAGCAGTTTTTTTGACTGTTCATATATATGCCGGATTAAACCTGAAACGTGTTTCCTTTCTTGAGCTTCTTCACTTTTTGTTTGTTCTAATCTAGACCTGAAAAGTCTTGACCTGGCCTCACTCTCTCTTTGTTCTCTAGAAATTCTGTTGTATTCTTTCATTCTAATACCCAGCACCACCCCACCCCACACCACCAAGGCCGTTACCACCGCCGCTGCCAGTAAAATAAGATAACCATATTTTCTTCCATGGCCTGGATTCTCTGGGGGCGTTTTACCTTTTGGTGGAGCTTTTGCGGGTTCTACCGATTTTTTCCCCTCATCCAATGTTAGAGATTGGGTCGGAGGATTTATATTATTTAATCCATTTACTTCTAAAGTTTTTTCTATCTTTTTTCTTGCTCCATCCAACTTTGATTTAATTTGATTTTCTATTTTTAAGTCCTCTGCTTCTC
>CAYZLU010000458.1:0-2081 GCA_964479285.1 uncultured Planctomycetales bacterium
CTTCTTTTGGAAGATGAACATTTAAAGGTCTTTTCCCTCCCACCGGTGGAGAGGGTTAGAGAGGGGGGGATTCTTTATAAAGTCCTGGTAGGTTTGATGACATCTATTATTTTAACTGTTAGTTTGGGATTAATGGCAAATTCCTTTGCACGTTTTTCCTTGCCGAAACCCGTTGAACAATTGATCACATCAGTGGCCCCTATGCGCAGTATTAATAATTACGGCCTTTTTGCCGTGATGACAACCGAGCGCAATGAGATCATTCTTGAAGGAAGTAATGACGGCGAAGAATGGCAGCCCTATGAGTTTCGCTACAAGCCTGGGAACATCAATCAAGCTCCCCGTTGGGCAATGCCGCATCAGCCACGGTTGGATTGGCAGATGTGGTTTGCAGCTTTAGGCACATGGAGGGACAATCCGTGGCTCTTGGCCTTGATGACCCGGCTTTTGCAGGGGGAACCTTCGGTCATCCGCCTTCTGGCTGTTGACCCTTTTCCAGGCCATCCGCCACGGTATATCCAAGCCACTTTTTGGGAATACCATTTCACTGATTTAAAGACGAGGGGCAAAAACAGCCCATGGTGGCAAAGAGAAATAAAGGGCCTCTATTGTCCAACGATCTCCCTGCGCCAATAGTTGGATTAATTCTTTCTTCACGTTTGGTGTTATTTGTGTTAAATTCTATTCAAATGAGAAAATTAATATACTGCCTATTCATCCTTTTCGTAATTATCCTTGAGCCCAGGGGCTTTGCCTTTAACAGCATGTTAAATTCGGATTCTGACTCTGATTCTGATTCTGATTCGTCCTCTGAAATGGATCAAAAGACGATAGATGATGATGCAGCGGTCAATTCCGACCAGCAAAGTGACGACTATGTCGCTAATGACGATTGGTCTTCGGACAATTTTGCTTCAGACAATTTTGATTCAGATTCAAACAACGAGAATGATACCAATGAGTGATTGTATATTTTGCAAAAATTTGCCCAAGATTCTGGAAAATGAGCTGGCGTACGCCTTGAATGATATCAAGCCGGTCACTAAAGGGCATATGCTTGTGGTTCCTAAGCGACACCACACGACCATGTTTGAATCGACACCTGAAGAGATCAAGGCGGTCTTTGAATTGCTCCAAAAAGCCAAAGAATTGTTATTAAAAGATCATAAGCCGGATGGTTTTAATATCGTGGCCAATTGTGGTGAAGCTGCCGGTCAAATTGTCATGCATGCGCACATGCATTTATTGCCTCGCTACAAAGGTCAACCCGTTGATCCACGCGTGTTGATCCATTAAATGAAAAGGACCCTATGTCAAAATTCCCTTGGGAAATAGCCAAACCCTTCGAAGAGATCAAGTATCATAAGATGGAGGGTATTGCCCGGATCACCATTAACCGTCCCCATAGGCGCAATGCTTTTACGCCGGTGATAGTCAAGGAAATGATGGATGCCCTGGATGATGCCCGTGACGATCAAAAAATAGGCGTGATCATTTTGACCGGGGAAGGGAAAGAGGCGTTTTGTTCCGGCGGAGACCAGAAAATCCGTGGGGACGCGGGCTATAAGGACAAGGACGGCACCAACCGTTTGAACGTCCTTGATTTCCAGCGTCAGATCCGTTCTTGCCCTAAACCGGTGATTGCCATGGTGGCGGGTTACGCGGTGGGTGGGGGGCAGATATTGCAGATGGTTTGCGATCTTTCCATCGCGGCGGACAATGCGATATTCGGGCAGACTGGTCCAAAGGTCGGTTCTTTCGACGGTGGTTTTGGTTCAAGTTACATGGCACGCATCGTTGGACAGAAAAAGGCCCGTGAAATCTGGTATCTTTGCCGTCAGTATACGGCCCAAGAGGCACTGCAGATGGGCTTGATCAACACGGTTGTCCCCTTTAAAAAGTTAGAAGAAGAAACCGTGAAGTGGTGCCGTGAAATCCTGCAGCATTCTCCCCTGGCCATCCGTTGCATCAAGTCTGCCATGAATGCGGATTGCGACGGCCAGGCTGGTTTGCAGGAATTGGCAGGGAATGCCACCCTTTTGTTTTATATGACCGAAGAGGGCCAGGAAGGCCGCAATGCC
>CAYZLU010000459.1:0-2080 GCA_964479285.1 uncultured Planctomycetales bacterium
ATGGCCGCCCAGGACCCGTAGCGTTGGACATTCCAGATGATTTACAACGCAGGGACATTGATGTAAGTAAGCTCAAAGAATTTATCCCTCCATCCAAGGCCAGGCTCAAAGACATTACAAAAGATGTTCAAATCTTGCTTTCATGGATCAAAGACGCCAAGCGTCCTTTGGTGGTCTATGGGGCTGGTATACGCATTGCTGGAGTCATTGACCAGGCTTTAAGCTTTATACGTCAATGGGGACTGCCGGTAGTATTGACTTGGGGGGGGAAAGATATCATGCCGTATGATGATCCGCTGAATATGGGCGGAATCGGGGTGGTGGGCCCCCGGTGGGGTAATTTTGCCGCCCAGAACTCGGATTTGATCATCGCGGTGGGTACAAGGCTTTCCCAAATGGTCACTGGTGGTAAAACTGTTTTATTCGCGCCACATGCCAAAAAAGTCCTGGTGGACATTGATCCTTATGAATTAAGTAAGTTTACTCCCAATGACTTCCACCTGGATTTAGGCATTGAGTCGGACTTCCACTCTTTCTTCCGGTGCCTTTCTGCGTCCGAGCAAGGCGCTAGCGGGCCTGACCGTTTTGCATCTTGGCGGGCACAGATAAAAACGTGGGAGAAAGATTATCCTGTTTGTCCCTCGCAAAAATACCAACGTCATGATTTTGTTGATGGGCATGTTTTTGTTAAAACGATTTCAAAGTGTAGCCGCCCCGGGGATGTTTTTATCGCAGATACAGGGGCAAATATTTCTTGGGTCCTTCAGGCCATAGAGATGAAAGCTGATCAGCGTATTTTTTCAGCATGGAACCATACACCCATGGGCTATGCTTTATCTGCCTCTGTGGGGGCCTCTTTGGCGACCAAACACAGGATATTATGTTTGACCGGTGATGGGGGGCTTATGATGAACATCCAGGAATTGGCTACCCTGCGTCGTTATAATTTGAATGTTAAATTGTTTATTTTTAATAATGGCGGCCATGCCATCCAAAAGCAGACCATTGATACATGGCTTAATTCAAATTATACAGGTGTTGATGAAAAAAGTGGTTTGAGTTTTCCTGATTTTGTTAAAACGGCCCAAGCTTTTTATCTGCCCGTATTTCGGGCCTCCAATCACGATGAGTTGGAAACTGTGGTCAATAAGGTTTTGGCCGTGCCAGGGCCTGTGGTTTGTGACATCATTATTGACCCAGACCAGAAAATCGAACCCATGTTAAGATTTGGTTCAGGTCTTGAGGATCTAAACCCTAAATTACCTCCTGAAGAAATTACGCGCATCATGAGCACCTCTGTCTCCAAAATCAAATGAAAAATGGCGTAACAATTATTATACCCGCTTTCAGGGAAGAAAATAATATTGAAGCAGCGATTGATAATGTTTTGAGGGTGGCCCAAAGCACCACTCAGGATTATGAAATCATTGTGATTGATGACGGCAGTCCAGACAAGACAGGAGACTTTGCCAGATTAAAAGCACAAATTGATCCTAATATCCGTGTTGCCGTCAATGTGTCCAATCAAGGTTTTGGGTATTCATTCGCGCGCGGTGTCAAAATGGCCAGCAAAGAATTTATCACTGTTTTCCCAGGGGACAATGATATGTCTGCGTTTTCTTTAAAAGATTTGCTTGAATCCCGCGGCTCGGCCGACCTGGTCATTTCCTATATGCAAAAAGGCAATAAACGTTCCTTTTTTAGGCGATTGGTATCCAAAACATTTGTCATTATCTTAAATTTTCTTTTTGGTTTGCGATTAAAGTATTACAATGGCGCTTTTATTTGCCGCACGCGATTACTTATGTCTATTCCTATCAAATCCACCGGTTTGGCGGCTTTGGCAGAATGTATTATCCGTCTTTTAAAAAAAAGGGTCGCCTGGCGCGCTATTTATTTTGAACATACCGGCCGTTGCCACGGAAAATCTAAAGCTTTTAATCCAAAGGGAATCGTTGCTGTTTTAAAAACCGTCTGGATTTTATGGTGGGACATTCATTTTCCTGCCCGTGAGAATTTGGTATGACTTCTAAGCAAAAATTCATATTGCCAGCAATTATTATCGTGATTATATTTACGG
>CAYZLU010000460.1:0-2076 GCA_964479285.1 uncultured Planctomycetales bacterium
CGGCAAGACCAAAAAATGCTTGCCATCGCAGACGGCCAAGACCGATGCCTCGGGGCCTTGCAGGCATTCTTCAATGACTATCCTGTTCCCGGCGGCGCCAAATATTTTCTGGACCATGATCTCGTCAATGGCCCTTTTTGCTTGGGGACAATCAGCGCAAACATAAACACCTTTGCCTGCGGCAATACCATCAGCTTTAACAACCAAAGGAAACTGGGCACTTTGTAGAAAAAGAAACGCGCGTGATACATCATCAAAAATTTTGTAGACCGCTGTGGGAATATTACGGCGATGCATGAATTCTTTGGCAAAAACCTTGCTTCCTTCGAGCTCGGCCGCAGCTTTAGAAGGTCCAAAGACCTTTAACCCTTTACCCGCGAAAGCATCCACTACCCCGGCAATCAACGCGGCTTCAGGACCAATGACGGTCAGGTCAATTTTCTTATTTAAAGCAAATTGTAAAATCCCGTCCACATCATCAACGTTGACATTCACGCATTCAGCGATCCCGGCAATACCGCCATTGCCAGGCGCGCAATAAAGCCGCTTGACCTTGGGGGACTGTTTGATCTTCCAGCACAGCGCATGTTCCCGCCCGCCGGAGCCTATGACTAAAACGTTCATTGATGCTCCCGACAATAAATTTGTTATACTCGCACATCGAGATGAAAAATTATCACAATATCCATCTATCCACAATCATACAAAAATAACTTTACGCTTTGAATCCTGTACCACTTCGCCGATGACAAATGACTCCACTTTTTGGGAACGCAAAAAGGCATGGACTCCGATGGCATCTTGAGAGGACACCACCAGGGCGAATCCAATGCCCATGTTAAAGGTGCGGTACATCTCATGCTCCGGGATGCGGCCTTTGTCCTGGATCAGTTCAAATATCCTTGGGACCGGCCAGCTTTTCTTTTTAACGGCAAAACATAGTCCCTTAGGCAGGACCTTGGTCAATTTTTCATACCAGGCACCACCCGTCATGTGTGCCATGCCCTTGACCTTGATTTTCTCAAGCAAGGCCAATACCGGCTTGACATAAATGCAGGTGGGCTTAAGTAAAATTTGCGCGTAGAGCTTTTGCTCCTGCGTGCTTAACGCCCTGCGGGCCAGGGAATAGCCATTGGAATGCAGACCGGAAGAAGGCAAACCAATGAGAATATCATTACACTTAATCCCTGATCCGTCAATAATGCCCTTGGCCTCCACGACACCAACAGTAAAGCCAGCCAAATCATAATCCTCGCCCTTGTACATGTCCGGCATTTCGGCTGTTTCACCGCCGATCAGCGCGCAACCTGCCAGCCGGCATCCAGCGACAATGCCTTTCATCACATCCTTCATGATCTTGGGGTTAAGCCGGCCCGTGGCTATGTAATCCAAAAAGAACAATGGCCTCGCCCCTGTGCACAAAACGTCGTTAACATTCATAGCCACCAGGTCAATCCCAACTGTATCATGCTTTCCAGCAAGATTGGCAAGCAGTAATTTTGTCCCCACACCGTCAGTGGAAGAAACCAAAATAGGGTTCTTGTATTTTAAAAAACTAAAATCAAATAAATACCCAAATGAACCTGGCCGGTTAATGGCACCGCGGTTCATTGTTACCGAAGACATCTGTTTGATCACGTCCACAAACCGATTGGCCCTGGCAATGTCCACGCCTGCTTTTTTATATGTCAATTGTTGTGCCATATTATTTAGGACCCATAAACTTCGAAAACTTTATAAATAACAACGTAAAAACTAACACCATATATGAACCCAAAAAGCCAATATTAGCATTAAAAGGAGTAATTAGTAATAATTCCAATGAAACAAAAATCAGAACTATAAGAATCGATTTATTAAAATCCTTGTCCTTTAAACAAAACAAATATAAGGGAGCCGACACAACCCCAGAAAGGATAGAAACTCCCCCTCCGATGGTCAAAACAAACGGATCTAAAGGGGCCTTTAGGAGTATTTTGTAAAGAAAGCCCCTCCAAAGTGCTAATATTATTGAGGTCTTCTCGACCCTAATCATGTCTTCAAATTTTCCTTCACATAATTAATGCCATTTTCGAA
>CAYZLU010000461.1:0-2072 GCA_964479285.1 uncultured Planctomycetales bacterium
AAGGTCGTACAGAAGATCACTTTTAACCTGATCAAATTCAAAGTTATCGGCCATTTCTCTCCATTTATTTTCATCATATTGTAGAAGAAGTGCCTATAATCGCCATAACTTTCTTACATCGGGTCAATTATTCAATTGAAAAGGAAGTGTTCACGACAACCATCACTTTCTTCTCTAAGGATGTAGTATCATCTTCACCATAATCGGAAACCTGTGTAGAGGTAACAGGAGTGATCTGGAATACTCCCATTTTAGCGGATTGGAGGCTTCCTATTTTGTTGCCTACAGAACCTACAATGCTTTCTGCCCTTTGTTTGGCATTCTCAGTTGCCTTGGCCAGTAGCTCAACTTTTAATGCATCGATCTTATTGTAAAAATAGTTAGGCGTTGCTGACTCAAAATTTATACCCTGATCAATCAATTCTGTCGACTGATGAGAAAGAGCATTAAATTTATCAATATCTTTAGAACGTATTTCAATAGTCTGGCTTAATTCATACCCAAACAGAACATTCGTATCGTTGTTATCGCTATCTTTCTTATAAACCCTTTTTGTATTTATTTGCTCAATAGATATATCGTTCCTATTTACTTCTTTTGAAACCATATAAGCTACCACCCTGTCTAAATCAGCCTTGAGATCCGTATAGGCTTTCTGCAAACTCGTATCACGTCTCGTAAATGTACAATCCCAAACGATGTAATCACTTTTGATGATTTCTTGGGCTGATCCTTTGACTGTAATAGTATGCTGCCAGAATTTCATTACCTTTAAGAATCCACCAGAGAGAATCAAACTAGCTGTAATGGTTGCCACAGCAATGCAAATACCTAAAACTATTACCTGGGAATCCTTAAAAATTCTATTACCTTCCATATGCTCCTCCTAATTAATAACACCTGTTCTTCCAAAAAACTCACCCGGTGGGACTTGCTTATTATTTAAATGATAAATAACCTGCGGTTTTTCAAACATGACATTGTGGTCATAGTCAAAATATTGAACTTCTTCACCATGCAGCTGATCATCCATATAGGAAGTCGATTGGACAATTTTTCCCTCATTATTAAATATTTTTTCACAATGAAGAGTGGTATTGAATACTTGGACCCTTTCAAAGGCCAATACCCCATCAGCATTCCATTGCTTATAGTTGCCAGATTTTCTTCCATTTGAGAATTCCCCTTCACTCTCAAGTTGGCCGTTCTCATACCATCTGCGGCACATGCCCTGTAAACTCCCTTTCTGCACATTGATAACACTTTTAACCTGTCCGTTTGGGAACCATTCCCTTAAAACGCCCGTAACCTCAGCGCATGAATGTTCAAATGAGAACGACATCACCTCGTTAGGATAAAATAAATAGTGATGAGCAAAAATATTGCCTTCATCCCCTAAATTGACTATTTCTGCACAAGATCCGTTATCATGGAAAAACCTCCAAATTCCACTGGGTCTACATTTACTAAAACTCCCCCGAGCCCTTAACCTACCTTCAATCCAAACTTCCTCATAATTACCTGTTGAATACTCTCCTTCTGAGCTTTCTTTGCACATAGCTATAAAAGGTTTGAGGTGAAAAATACTCTCTGAGGGGAAAATATAGGGAAGATCTAACTGCATGTGGTAACTGTTTTCATAGAAACAATACCTAGACCTTAGGCATTTTTCATATAAGACTGAGGGTGAATATTGCTCAAAAAACGTGGTTTCCATAGACAATCTCCTCGATTAAGGGTTCCCTGTCATATATCCATTAAACTCCCTTAATATCAAGTCAATTACGTCTAAAGATCTCATGATGGAATCGAGGCTTAATCAAACTTCATCTCTGATGATTTGGAAACCAATTCAATTATCAGAGTCTTGTCGTCCAATATGGTTATTTTATAACCGTTCGAAGAAAGATATTGCCATCCGGTGTGATCTCCTAATGTCATTGGTTTCATCTCTGAAATTTTGTAAGCATCAATAAATTTCTTGGCGAAATCATCCGCAGGAATACCATTACTGTTAAATATAACATCCACCTCATTCGGAAAAAATTCAAACGTGCTCACCTGCTTTTTGT
>CAYZLU010000462.1:0-2072 GCA_964479285.1 uncultured Planctomycetales bacterium
ATCGACAGTCGTACAGGTCTATGAAACTTTGCGTAAATTCGGGGCCATGGAATATACAACGATCGTGGCGGCCACGGCTTCTGATCCGGCGCCTATGCAATTCCTGGCGCCTTATGCGGGTACAGCCATGGCGGAATATTACCGTGATAACGGCAAACACGCTTTGATCATTTATGATGATTTGACCAAACAAGCCCAGGCCTATCGCCAGTTATCGCTTTTATTACGCCGTCCACCGGGCCGCGAGGCTTATCCAGGCGATATTTTTTATTTGCATAGCCGTCTTTTGGAGCGTGCCGCAAAATTATCTGATAAAAAGGGTGCCGGCAGCTTGACGGCATTGCCTATTATTGAGACCCAGGCCAGTGACGTTTCCGCCTATATTCCTACCAATGTTATTTCCATTACCGATGGCCAAATTTTTCTGGAAGGTGACCTGTTTAACGCGGGCCAGCGTCCGGCCATCAATGCGGGTCTTTCTGTTTCCCGTGTGGGCGGGGATGCCCAAGTCAAGGCCATGAAACAAACTGCAGGGTCTTTGCGTCTGGAATTAGCGCAGTACCGCGAATTGGCGGCTTTTTCACAGTTCGCTTCAGACCTGGACCAGGCAACCCGAAAACAACTTGATCGTGGCAAACGTCTTATGGAAATCATCAAACAAGGCATCCATGTGCCTTTGCCGGTAGTCAAACAGGTGGCCATTATCTTTGCGGGGACCAATGGGTTCCTTGATGATGTCCCTGCCAATAAAGTGCGTGATTTTGAAGAATATCTTTCCGCTCAATTAGACACCCGGTATGGTGATTTTGTGCAGCTGTTTAATAAAACACTGGCCATGACCGACGAAGTCAAAGCTGCGTTGAAAAAATTATTGGAAGAGGTAAAAAGTACTTTTAAAGTTTAGCTCCTCCCCCTTGATGGGGGAGGTTCGGTGGGGGTGTAACTTAACATGATCGGCATTAAAGAATTCAACAAAAAGATCACGTCGCTTAAAAACACGCGTAAAATGACCAAGACCATGAAAATGGTCTCAGCCAGTAAATTTAAGCGGGCCCACAGGGCCCAGTTAAACGCGGAAGTTTATGCCCATAAGTTAACAGAATTAATGGGCCGTTTATCCAGTTCCGGGCCTACGAACCATCCTTTGCTTAAAATCAAAAAAGCGGTGACTAAAAGTTTAGTGGTCTTGTTTACTTCTGATAAGGGGTTGTGCGGCGGCTTTAATAATAATTTAATCAGGAAAACACGGCATTGGATCTCTGAAAATCCCTACAAATATACGACCATTGGCATGAGTTTTTGTGGTCGTCGGGGATATATGTCCTTTAGGCGTACAGCCAAAATCAATAAAAATTATGAAAATATCACCATGAAACCTGCTTTCAACGATGCCATGGCCGTGGCCCAGGACATTACTGCCTCGTTTATTAAGGGTGATTATGAAGAAATTTATCTGGCCTATAACCGTTTTGACGGACCGTTGACCCAAACGCCTGTTATTGAAAAAATCATTCCTTTGGATGCTTCAGTTTTTACCAAAGTGGAAGCCGAGTCCGGTATAAAATCGACTTCCCAGACGGAGCAGCCTTATAAATCCCAGGACTATACTTATGAACCTGAAGAAAAAGAAATATTATATTTTATGATCCCCAAATTTTTAAATTTTAAGATTTTTTTTACTTTGCTTGAAAATGCCGCGGGAGAGCATGGAGCGCGCATGGCAGCGATGGACAAAGCTTCCCAGAACACAGGGGATTTGATCGACCGCTACACGCTGTTGCGCAACAGGGCCCGACAAGCAGCAATTACAACAGAATTAATCGAGATCATATCAGGAGCAGAAGCTTTAAAATAAAACTTTTTTTCATTCCCGTGAAAGAGGGAATTTTAAGCATTTCCCTCCCCCTTGTGGGGAGGGTCAGGGAGGGGAAATTTTATGGACCAAGCCAATAAAAGAATCACAGGTAAAATCATTCAAGTATTAGGTGCCGTTGTTGACGTTTATTTTCCAATGGAAGGCCTGCCCCCCATAGGCACAGCACTAAAAACAACCAATAAATCCATCAGTGATG
>CAYZLU010000463.1:0-2070 GCA_964479285.1 uncultured Planctomycetales bacterium
CAGGCCTGCCATCAGGACCGGATAATCCGTGCTGTTCGCCCCCTGAAAGACCACAAGACCCCTTTGCAAAGGCATCAATTTGCTGTCCTCCAAAAGCAAGGTGGCCAAAATATACTCATTCCATACGTTAAGTGAATTAAAGATCACAACCACCGCGATGGCCGGACGCGCGAAGGGCATGGCCATGTTCCACCAGATGCCGATCTTGCCGCAGCCGTCGATACGGGCGGCATCTTCCAGCTCATGGGGCATTTTGTCAAAAAAAGTCTTGAACAATAAAATGCTCATGGAAAGCCCGACATTGATCATGCACAAGGTATAGCCGAAACGGGTATTGACCAAATGCAGTTTGGTCATGAGCACGAACAAGGCCACGAAAGAACCCGGCAAAGGGATCATCATGGCCGCCACAAACATATAAAAAATGATGTTTTTGCCCGGAAAATTTAAACGCGAAAAAGAGAAAGCCGCCAGGGACGAAACAAGCACAATACCAACGACGACACATACGGTATAAATGACACTATTGACAAAGTAGACCGCGAAATTACCCTTGGTCCAGGCCAAGGCAAAATTACCGAAATTCAAATGATGGGGGATCAACGCCTTGTCAACAAAAACAGTTTCATTGGTCATAAAAGCGCAACGCAACATCCAGAATATGGGAAACAGGCAGGTTAAAGTGACCCCCATTAAAAAAATATGGGTCAAGGTCGATTTGGTCATGCCCCAAAGAACATACCTGTTGGTTTTCATACCTGTGCTCATGCTTGTTTTACCTTATCGGATAATTTTTTCGTCACAAAAGAAATGCACACCAGGATCATCCCAAAAATGACCGCCTCAGCGCAGGCATAGCCAAAACGGTTAGTCCCCGTCATGGCCGACAAAATACGGGTGACAGGCACATCCGTATGGTTGACCAACCCTTCGTTGACCATGGTGAGGATCAAAACAAAGACTTGCATGCAGCCTAATATCGTCAATATCACTACCACCAGAATCACCGGCAGCATCATGGGTATGGTCACATTTGTAAATGTTTTCCAGGCGCTGGCCCCGTCAACCTTGGCCGCCTCATATAATTGCTTGTCAATCGTTTGAAGCCCTGCCAACAGCATGATAAAGCCCCAGCCAAAACCTTTCCAGCTGTTGACAATGGCGATGGTTGTCAAGGCTGTCTTGGGATCACCCAACCAATTATGCACCAGTTGGGGAAAACCAGAAGTATATAAAAGATGATTTAAAAGTCCGATATGCTGGCCGTTTTGCATTTCAGGGTTCAAAATCCAGTTCCAAATAAGGCCGACCACCACTTCAGACAATACCGGCGGAATAAAAAATACCACGCGGTAAAAACGTTTCATGCGGATTTCCTGGTCGCACGCCAAAGCCAAGGCAAAGGCCAGGGCATTTTGAAAAGTCAATGCGATGAGCGTAATAAACCCTGCGTGGCCTATGGAATCCCACCAAAGATTATCCCCCATGATTTCCTTATAATTCTGCAGTCCAATAAAATGCATGGGGCCTATGCCCCGCCATTCGTGGAAGGAGAGAAAAATCATGTTCAAAAAAGGGTAGATATAAAAAATGCAAAAGATGGACACCGCTGGAAGGACAAAGAAGAAATTCTGTAAATTGTCCTTTAAAATAGCGGCAGCTTTTGCTTTTGAGTTCATCCTATTGATGTCCTTGGGCCATTTGACGGTCTTTGACCGTTTGCACATCCTGGGCCACTTGCTCTGGAGTTTTCTCACCAATGATAATGGATTGGACACCTTTATCAAATGCTTCAATGACTAAGGGATCTTCATTTAACGGCCAGACGGTCGGATGTGTCGATTGGTCCATCCCCTTGGCGAATTCTCCGAGGATTGGAGAGATTACTGCTAGCGCCTCTTTATTGGAAGGCAAATTATTAGTTTCCTGGGCCAATACCACCTGTTGTTCTTTGGCTGTCAGCCATTTCAAAAAGGCAATGGCCTTATCTTTATTCGGTGAACCGGCATTGACCACAAAAGTGGCACCAGCACCTCCCCAAATTTTCAGCGGATATGCCGTGCTGATGGG
>CAYZLU010000464.1:0-2055 GCA_964479285.1 uncultured Planctomycetales bacterium
CCTTGGCACCTGCCTCATCCAAAATATCCACGGCCTTGTCCGGCAGGAAACGGTTAGAAATATACCGGTCTGAAAGGCGTGCTGCAGCTTCCAGCGACTCATCGGAGTATTTGACCCTGTGGTGGGCCTCATACTTATCACGCAGCCCTTTAAGGATCAATATCGTTTCTTCCACCGACGGTGGTTCCACGATGATCGTCTGAAAGCGGCGCTCCAGGGCCGCGTATTTCTCGATGTTCTTTCGGTATTCATCCAGTGTCGTCGCCCCGATGCATTGTATTTCCCCTCGGGCCAAAGCCGGCTTTAAAATATTGGCCGCGTCAATGGCACCTTCCGCGGCACCAGCACCGACTAAGGTGTGGATTTCATCGATAAACAGCACGATCTTGCCGGAACGCTTAAGTTCATCCATCACTGCCTTGATCCTCTCCTCAAACTGGCCGCGGTATTTGGTGCCAGCGATCATCATGGCCAGGTCCAGGACCACAATGGTCTTGTCCCGCAGCAGTTCAGGCACATCGCCCTGGACGATCTGCTGGGCCAACCCCTCGACAATGGCGGTCTTACCGATACCCGCCTCGCCTAAAAGCACGGGATTGTTCTTGGTGCGCCTGGAAAGGATCTGGACAACGCGCTCAATTTCATTCTTGCGCCCGATCACGGGATCCAACTTACCTTCCCTGGCCAATTTATTCAAATTACGGCCATAAGCGTCGATGGCCGGGGTCTTACCGGTCTTGACAGTTTCCTGCTGTTGGCCATAGCCGGGAATGCCGGAACCCAACAGTTCCATCACTTCATTGCGTAATTTACCCAAATCCAATCCCAAATTCAAAAGTACCCGGTAAGCCATGCCTTCGCCTTCTTTGACCAGGCCCAACAGCAAATGCTCGGTACCGATGTAATTGTGTCCCAGGGCGCGGGCCTCCTCAGCAGAGAGCTCCAGCGCTTTTTTTGAACGCGGGGTAAAAGGAATGTCACCCACCACTTGGGTGGCTGGCCCGGCTTGCACTAATTTCTCGACCTCAAGCCTGATGGTCTCTAAATCCAGCCCCAGTTTTTGCAGGACCGCCGCGGCCACCCCTTCTCCTTCGCGGATCAAACCCAGCAATAAATGTTCGGTACCAATATAATCATGGTTAAAACGCCTGGCCTCTTCCTTGGCGTAGACAATCACTTTACGTGCCCGTTCTGTAAATCGATTAAACATATTTAACTCCTTCCATATAGTTCCATGGCTATTTTTACACTGATTAGGCCGTGCCGATTCCTTAATACTTTATTAGATAAACGGCCTTCCATATAATTCCATGGCTATTTTTTCATTGATTAGGATGTGGTCGTATTGACCGACACTCGCAGTTGCTCGCCGACTCCTTAAATTTCTTTATCAGATGAACGGCCTAATTTCTGGCGGATAACTGCCGCCCTTTTAGTGTCGCGTTCGAACGCGTTTAATTTTTTACCTTCGATTTTTTGCAAATGCGCCGGCTGGATCATGATGAACAATTCATTGAGTGCCTTATGGTCAACATGTTTAAGGATACCCATGTCCAGGCCTAAACGCACCATGGAAAAAAGCTCGATGGCCTCCTGGCTGGAAATAATGCGCGCAGTCTTAAGCAAGCCCCAGGAACGGCAGACTTTGTCCTCGAGCATGGGCTTGTTCTGCAAGAGCAACGCTTGGCGGGCCTGTTCTTCCTGCTCAATGACCTGACGGATCAAACCATTGATGTTTTGGATGATGTCCAATTCACTGTGCCCTAAGGCCACCTGGTTGGAGATCTGATAAAAATTTCCTGATGCCTGGGTCCCCTCACCATAAAATCCCCTGCTGGCAAAACTTAATTTAGAAATGGCTGCCAGCACTTTATTAATCTGCTTGGTCATGACCAAAGCAGGCAAGTGCATCATGACACTTCCTCGCATGGCTGTACCTGTATTGGTGGGGCAGGCGGTCAAAAATCCCCAGCTTGGCAAAAAAGCAAAGTGGAGCTCATGTGATAAGGCATCGTCAATGGCATTGATAATGTCCCACGCTTCACTGAGATTAAG
>CAYZLU010000465.1:0-2055 GCA_964479285.1 uncultured Planctomycetales bacterium
ACCGAGGGATTGATTTTGTGCATACACGCATCGATGGCCCCTTGCCCTTCAAGGACAAACAATTTGATTTTGCTTACAGCCATCATGTCTTTGAACATTTAGATGATCCAGGCCTCGCGTGCCGCGAAATGATACGCATTGCCAGCAGTGGGGTGATCATCACGCCTTCTTTTTTCGCTGAACAAATGTTTGGCAGGTCTTATCACCGCTGGCTCATCATGGACCGTGAAAAATGCTTGTATTTTTTCCGTAAAAGGCCTTTTGAACAGACCCCCTTTGGTCAGCCGCCCAAGTTTGATAAAAGCAAGGATACTTGGGTGCTTGATGAAGAGACCAATCCCTTTGACATGCTGCTCAACGATGGCAATTGGTATCAAGGCCAGGAAGGGCAGATGCCGAAATTGTCCCAGATTTTACAGAAGCACTGGCAAGACCACTCTCCTTTATTAGAAATTATTTTTATTTGGGACGATGAGTTTGAATGGAAAATATTTGATGAAACGATTGGCAGTCATTCCTAGCGATAAAATTGAAGATTATTTAAAACAAGGGTACAGTCCTCAATGGCTTCGGGACTATTATAATCCTTGCCGGTTATTCGATGAGGTGTACCTGCTTTCTAATTTAGAAAAGGACCAGCCGGATCTTTTAGGGATGAAGGTCATCCATACCAGGCCCCGTGAGATTGCCAAACGTATAAAAGAATTGAATATTGATATTGTAAGGGCCTATGGCGGGAATTGGGCCTGTTCGTATGCTTGCGGACACAAAGTGCCGGGTGTGCCGGTGGTGGTGTCGGTGCACGACTCTAATTCCCGTCAATTGTACGGTTCCATTAAAGATGCTGACATTGTTTTATCCATGTCAAAGAAAGTCGAAGAGCTGGTTGGCACTGCATTTGGACCTAAAGACCGGATATGGATCCTTCCCAATCGGGTTGATTTTAAGACGATGCGCCCATACCCCCAAGA
The DNA here is from genome assembly GCA_964479285.1 of uncultured Planctomycetales bacterium. Classification (GTDB taxonomy): domain Bacteria; phylum Omnitrophota; class Gorgyraeia; order Zapsychrales; family Fredricksoniimonadaceae; genus JABDGZ01. The sequence continues at coordinate 972 of CAYZLU010000465.1, forward strand.
CCAAGTCGAAGATTTAGACGGCCAGTTCCCATTTGCTTACAAAATCCTTCATGTAGGCAGGCTTGCCAAAGAAAAGAACTTGGATACCCTTATCAAAGCGTTGCCTTTGCTAGGTGATGAGTATGGTGTTGTCGCGGTGGGTCATGGTGATTCTACATCTTATAAGAAATTGGCCCAGGAATTAAATGTCCAACTGCGTGTCCTTTTCATTGATGCTGTCCCCAATGAGGAATTGGCACGGTATTACTCCTGGTGCAGCTGCATGTGCACGCCAAGCCGTTGGGAAGGCTTTGGTATGGTTTTTATCGAAGCCTTAGCTTGCTCTTCTGTTGTTATCACATCCGATATCGCGCCTTTAAATGAGTACATTGTTCACGGAAAGAATGGGTTACTGGTCAAAGATTTTGAAAATCCGCAAGCGATTGCCCAGATGGTCCGTGAAGGTTGTAATAACGGACAACTGGCGGCCAAGCTCAAAGGCAATGCCAGGGAAAGTGTGCGTATTTTTGAAAAAGAAACTATTGAAAAACGAGAGGCAGCTTTTTACCAAAAGATACTGGAAATGCAAACCCAGGGAGAATTCAGTCGAATGAATGAGGATGGATCTTTTGAATCTTACCAAAAAGCACTTGCGTGGGTCAAAGAGCACACCCTTCCGGAGCAGGGGATCATTGTTAATACAAAGGAACGGATACCGTATTTAGAGGTCACGGGATATTTTATTCCAACCTTAATCCATGCTAATGAATGGGGCATGGCACGTTCATACGCAGAATTTTTGGCCTACATGCAGCAGCCGGATGGTTCGTATAGGGGGCCTGATGGGAAAAAGTATGTTTTTGATACGGGTCAGGTATTGCGGGGACTTTTGTGTGCAGCAGAACATTGGCCCGAATTTAAACCGGCGGCCCTAAAAACGGCAGATTATATATTGGGCCAAATGGAACCAAGCGGGCGCATCCACTTTGTCTATGAGGACAATATCCCTGAATACGTCCAAGTTTTTGTTTTGCCGGCTTTGTCGGAAGCAGGACGTAAATTTGGCCGAACAGATTTTATAGAGGCGGCCCAAAAATCTATTTCC
>CAYZLU010000466.1:0-2051 GCA_964479285.1 uncultured Planctomycetales bacterium
CATTACCTTTCACAATTCATTTTGATAATGAATCCCTTGCAATTGACTATATTGGACAGATGATAAACAAGGTCATTTATACGGATATACCGCAGTTTGCTCCCTTTGATTTCGAGACGCTTAATAAAATTGAAAAAATCCTTTATTTATTGTCCTGTGATGTTGGAATGAGTGTTGCTCATTTAAGCGATACAATAAGCACTAAATCAAATTTGGTCCATGATGTGCTTGATGCTTTAGTCAAGGCAGGGTTACTCACCAGGGTCTTACCTTATGGGGGCCATTTTAAGCAGGTGCGCAAACCTTCCAAATATCTTTTTGCAACCCCAGCATTAAGGTATTACTTTCTTTCGTCCAGAGATAGTGTTGTAGTTTTTAGTAACTATCAGGGATTTTTGTTTGAAGACATGGCCGTGATGTACTTAAACAAAGTTTTGGAAAAATTTGGGGTTTCTTCGTTGACCTATGATGTTTCCGAAGGTGGGGCTGATTTTATTGTTACGCGTGGCGAAAAAAAGATCGTTATAGAGGTTGGAGTTGGAGAAAAGGGTATCAAACAAGTCATGCAAACAATGAACAAAATTCATGGAGATTTGGGAATTGTTTTACATTCAGGTAAGCTAGATTTGGATGAGAAAAATAATATTGTCAGCGTCCCTTGGAATTATTTTCTTTTGATTTGAAGCGTACGCTGAAAATATAATAAAATTAGGGATGATAAAATGTCCAGACACATTAAGAAATTTATAGCCCAATTTTATGATAAAATATTTGCTTCTTTATGGCTGGAGTCTCTTTTGTTTTCTGTGCTTATAGGGATAGGCTTTCGGTCATGGGTGGTATCCGGCTTGATGTTCTTAGGCTTGACTTTGTTGATCCATCAGCCCAAGGGAACTGTTTATACGGTTGTTGCTCTAAGTTTAATGTGGGGCTATATTGCGGCAAGTATTGGTTATAGTTTTGGCGGATGGCTTTGGGCCGCGGTGTTGGGATCATTAGGGTTGATTCAAGGGGTGCGTATTCATTGGCGGAAGTTAGGGCTCTCTTGGGTTGATTTAGATTATGGTGTTAAGAATGTCATTGATTTTAGAGGCCATTGGGATTTAAGAAGGCAAAATTTGAACTGACTTTTTGTTGATCAGTATTGAATTAAAAACTAAACCCGCTTGAAAACCGAGCGGGTTTAGTTTTTTGCTAGGTACAAAACAGCTACAAACGCAGGTACAAAAGTGTACCCGTTTTTCATTTGAAGCACTTCCTAACTCTCCTAATTGCAACGGGTTTTTGGGATGAAGCGTCCCAAAAAGTTCCCGACCACACCCTCTCAACCATAAGTTTTTTATGAGAGGTTGTGGTCGGGAACGACCCGTTGCAATTAGGAGAAAGGAAGTTTAAAGTTAAGAAGGAAAGAAATAGATGTTGTTGTATTGTAAGGATGGGTAGGGGTGTTGATATGATTTGGAAAAGAGGATTTGGTTTAAGTGATGAAGGGAGGTTGCTATTAGATTGGTTTTAATTTTTTTGTTGCAATATTTTGTATAAAGCTTGGATGATTTAATCTTCTGCCAGCCCCTTAATATCCAGTTCCAAGCGGCGTAATCTCTGGCGCGTTTAGGTTCTCGCATTCATTGGTTTTGGCAGCTTCCGTATCCTGCTGGGTTTCCCAAATTTCGATTCTGGTTTTTTAATATGACATGCCTGTAAAGGACGTGCCCAGCTTTTGTTAATGAACTTGAGAAGTGTACCAGGGAAATGGAGAAAAACTAGTAAATTTACCTTCTGTAAAAGAGGGCAAGGACATGATCACACTAGCCAATCACACACCAATTACAACCCACTTCGGTTGTAACAGCAACATGATAATGTCACCTTTTAGCAAAGTAAGAATGTCACCATGAGATAAGATGATCCGGGAGGATCATCTTATGAATGGAGACATTATGGTGATGCGACAATCCGAGTTAAAACGTCTTGAGTTGATTAAAAAAGCAATAGGCAAGCAAGTAACACAATTAGAAGTCTCAAAGTTTTTAGGGTTAAGTTTGAGGCAA
>CAYZLU010000467.1:0-2047 GCA_964479285.1 uncultured Planctomycetales bacterium
CCCAGGCATCATCCTCAACAAACCCATTCATCCCATTATTGATTGCCGCGGATTCAATAAATTGGCCACCGTAATACATGTCCCTCCTATAATTCTGAATCAAATCAGGCAGGCCATCACCATCGACATCGAGCAAGGTCAGTCCTGTGTACCGGTTGATTTCAACATAGGTAACAAAACCTGGGGTAGTAGGCGGATAATTGGGTATGCCAGCCATGCTAAACTGCCAGTTTCCAGTCGGTGACCAGGACCTTCCTAAAGCCCCTGCCATTTTGGTATTAAGATAAACCTGGTTGGTAGTTGACCCACCCCATGGGGTGCTGTACTGGACAATATCAGGATAAGCGTCCCCATTAATGTCTTCTATCCGCACCCCAAGGTCCTGCCAAATTCCTTTTTTATTCTGGGTAAAAAAAGGCACATTACTTAGGTCCCAGGAACTGTCCTGTTGAAACCCTTTGGCCGCGGTATCAGAATAAGCGAATTTTATAGGCGGCAGGGTCGTCGTACCGTCGGCGCCTGTTTGCTGGACAGATTGCAATAAATCACGGTACGTATACGCGCTTTGATGGTAGGTAAATGTGTACGTGGATTGAAGGGTATTGTCGCCCACAAAGACATTAATCTGGTCAAGGCGTTGGGCTGTTTTAACCAGGAACCCGGAAATATACGATGTGCTAGGCACCGAGGCAGCCGCATAGCTTATTTTCACCTGTGCGTAGGTGCCTAGATTAGGGGAGACCTTGTCATTGCCGGTGTACTTGATTGTCTCGGGGTAAATCTGGCCATTGTCTTGAAGATAATCAATGGTCATGTAATTGCCATTTAAATCTTCCACCCTGTTAAGCGCCCAACGGAAAATATGTGTGGGATTGGACGGGTCATTTTGTATGGAACCAGTGGTGTTTCCATAATAATACTTGGTCCCCTTTTTATCCGTGACCTCCCAATGGTCCGTGAAATACTGGATCCGGGCAAAAGCGCCTTCTACTTCCATATGATACAGACCAGCGGTATTGGGGTCAGCGACCAAATCCTGCGTTGAGCCGGCCTGCTGCATTGTAAAAATATCTATACCGTCATATTTGGGGACACCTTTTTTAGTGGATATTTGAATGGAGCCTAAATCCAAATCCCAGCTTACACCCGCATTGCCTAATTGGCGCTCACTGGAATTATAAAGCAGTGCCAAATCCGGCTGTATGCCGGCACGCCCAGGAGGGACAGCAACGGGAATACTTAAACCCGCTGAACCGCTAAAAGGCTCTACCTGCACTGACGTTGACTGGACATTAGAAGAGACCCCGAGACTGGCTGTACTGGTGGGGTTTGAGTCTAGTGGTACGGAATTCTTGTCTGTTGTGCTTTTATTTGAAGGCGGATTTACCTTGGAACCTGGACCGTCTGAAGGAGCTTTGGGGGAAGCGACCTTGTTTGATGGGCCTATATACCCGTTGGAAGTTGCCCCTGCTTTAATCACTCCCATATTCAAAAATGATGAAACAACGCTGATTAAAACAAATATCTGCCAATATTTAGACATAAAACTCCCTTCCCAGGTTAATGGGTTAAACTGTTTTTTTCTTTGTGTCGCCGGGAATGGTGGATATCAGCCAGCAGGGCGAATTTAAATGGTTTAAATGGCGTTAAATGGTGTCGTTTCTCACATCTTATTTAATTCTAATGACTTAAAATTAATTCGATCAAATATCAATACAGCTTTTTCTTGGCCGCCCTCTTCTTCGTTTGTTTGGCAACAACGCATTTATTTGTTCTCGAAATTTCTCAGACAGATAATTATTTCCTTTTCGCGTGCTAATATGTATTTCCTTTAATTCATCTTCATCTAATGATACACCAACCAAATTCTTATATGCTTTAATACGCTCTTGGTCATCACTTCCAAGCCCCTGAAACACCAAATTCTTATCTCTGTCAATTAAGATCGATTCCTTCTTCCGCACATTTAACCAATAGCTGCTCCATCGATAATTTTCTATGTTCTTGACCATTCCCGCCCTTAATGGATTTTGCTCAATATATTTCA
>CAYZLU010000468.1:0-2045 GCA_964479285.1 uncultured Planctomycetales bacterium
CTTAACGAGATCAAGGCATATTCTAATTTACGGTTGATTTTAAACATATTCATGGATTCCCGACTGAAACTTTCGGGAATGACAATATCTATATTAGTTGATTAATCTTGGCAGCTACGATTAAATCATTTTCGGTAACTCCGCCAAGCGCATGCGTATATAAAACAACTTTTAAATTCTTATATCCGGTCAAATGCAGGTCCGGATGGTGTATTTCATCCTCGGCAATATTTTTGATTTTATTGATAAAATCAACGCAGGCAATAAAATTCTTCAAGGTAAATCCCCGTTCAATATTCTTGCCATCCTGGGACACAATCCAACCTGGGATTTCACTCAGACGGGAATGGACCTCCGAAGAAGTATATGCCCTTCCGATACCTTCGCAAGGCACGCATTTTTTCTTAGTAAGCTGTTCCATGCTCATGCTCCTACACACTTCCTTCGGTTTGCACCGAAATTTCAGGATTGTATTGGTCGCGCAAAATACCCTCAATGGCCTTGAGCGTTCCCATGGTGGAACTGGGGCACGAGCCACAGGCCCCATGATAACTGACTATCAAATTCATCCCGTCAAAACTCACGATCTGAAGGTCTCCTCCGTCCATCTGGAGACCTGGACGGATGGTATTGTCCAGGATCGCACTGATTTTGGCGATTTCAGGATCATCCGAAACAGCTGAAGACGATTTTTTATCTTCCTCAACCTCAAAATCAGGATCATGGTCTGCCGCACATTCTAAAATGACTTTCTTGATCTGGTCTTCAATCTGGTCCCAATCCACATTACCATCCTGGGTCACGGTGATATAATTATCAAAAAAATAAACTTCCGTAATATTAGGAATAGTGAACAAAGCCGCGGCCATGGGATTATGCTGGCATTGACCGGCATTTTTATACGTCACCTTGCCCTGGGTCTTGACAGGGACATTTAAAACAAATTTAAGCGCGTTCGGGTTTGGCGTACTTTGGATCATTGTTCTGATTTCCATAGGTGCTCTCCTTAGATATACTTCCTCTTTTGACGTATTTAGAATAACACGATTTAGAGACTTTGACAAGAGTGGATTAACTAGAAGAAACTCCCAATACTTCTGGCAAATTCTTCAATGGTTTTATCTCAATTTCCTTAATATACAGACCATTGATTTCGACATTCTCCAGGGATTGTATATCCATGGGTTGGCTGACCGAGGCCTTGTCAGAATCAACTTCCAACTTCATCTGTTTGGCGGTAAGGTCGATACCACCATTGACCATGGCCGGATCTTTTTTCAATAAATGTTTTATTTTGTGAACAACAATTAACATGGTCTCCTTTGCTTTGGCCTGTATTGTCTTTTTCAATCTCTTGTATTGCCATTCCTCAGGTTTGGCTTTCGGGTCAATGGCCCATTGGGTAAGTTTTCCCAGATAATCGGCAACATCTTCCATTGAGGGCCTCTCATCGGCATTAGGCAATGTCATCTCCTTATAGAATTTCCTTAAGGCCCTCTTTACTGGTAAAACCTGGATGAACCATGAATAATCTCGAATGATCTGTCCCAGGCTATAAACATCCGACTGGTCTTGCTTTACATTTTCTGGTGATTTGTAATAAGCATTTCCCGCTTCTGGTCCATCTCCAAAAGTCGTAACAAGTTCCCAATCAATCACATTGACTTCGATATTACCATTATTCTCTTTGATGATGATGTTCCAAGGGTTCAAATCATTATGACTTATCCCCAATTGATGAACTTCTCTTAATATTTCAGCCACCCTGGTTGAAATTTTAAGGAGCTCTAAAAAACTAAATTTATAGAATCCCATTGCCGAGGCATCATCAATCGCTTCCAAGTCTACCCAAATTCGTCCATCCTTCATCTTACCCCATTCTAAAAACCGGGGAATACCTTGAACGCCATTCTTTTCCATATATATTAAATATGCTAATTTAGGACGCACGCCTAATTTAAATATTTTACAAAATCTTTTAGGATCATTTGGATACCCATACACCCCTCCGTGAAAACCACTATCACCTATACTCGGACCATGGA
>CAYZLU010000469.1:0-2038 GCA_964479285.1 uncultured Planctomycetales bacterium
GATCATGGCAAGATTTTTAAAAGATACTCATTTTAAGATTGATATTGCCGATGACTATAAATCCCTTTGTGAAGTAGTTGTGCAGGAGATGCTTGGTTTATCTAATAAAATAATTGCAAAACAAAAGAAATTCACCATTGTTCTTTCCGGGGGTTCCACGCCAAAAGGGATTTATCAATGGATGATCAGTCCTTCTTACCGGAATAAATTTCAATGGGATAAGATGCATTTTTTTTGGAGTGATGAACGTTGGTCCTTCCCTGAAGATCAAAATAGAAATTATCGTATGGTGTTTGATGCGCTTCTTTCAAAAGTTAATATTCCAATTGGAAATATTCATCCAATACCTACAGAAAATTGTGACCTTGAAGGTTCTGCATCTTTATACGAAAAGACTATCGTTGATTTTTTTGAGTTAAAAAAAGATGAATTCCCTGTGTTCGATCTTGTCCTGCTTGGGATTGGTCGGGATGGGCATACGTCATCTCTTTTTCCAGGTAATCCAGCTCTTTTGGTGAAAGACCGTTTAGCAGTTGCTACATCTCAAATAGGAATACCGGAGCCTAGAATTACCCTGACCCTTCCTGTTATTAATAATGCGGAAATGATATTCTTTTTAGTCAGCGGTTTTGAAAAAGTAGATATAGTCGCAAAAGTGTTAGAAGGTGAAAACAACAGTATTTTTCCTGCTAATGAGATAAAGCCGTATCATGGAAAGCTTTGCTGGTATCTAGATAAAGATGCCGCGAGCAAATTGGTCGGATTAACCGACACTCGCAGTTGCTCGGAGAATTGATATGCCAAAACGTATAGGCGTCGCCGCTGACCATGAAGGTTATCAGTTAAAAGAAGAATTAGCCAGGATGCTGCGTGAAGCCAATTATGAAGTCGTTGATTTTGGTGATCTTAAGCTAATTCCAGATGATGATTATCCGGATTTTGTGGTCCCTTTGGCCCGTGCGGTTGCTTTGACGCAAGTGGATCGTGGTGTGGCCATCTGTGGCAGTGGTGTAGGTGCTTGCATCGCAGCTAATAAGGTGCCTGGTGTGCGTGCCTGCCTGATTCATGAAAAATTTTCGGCACGCCAGGGTGTTGAAGACGACGATATGAATGTGATTTGTCTTGGAAGCAAGGTTATTGACCAGACGCTTGCCTTTGAATTGGTATCAATATTTCTCGCGTCAAAATTTAGCGGTGCTGAGCGTCATCAACGCCGCTTAGCCAAGGTGGCTGCATTGGAAAACCATGCCTGATCTTCTTTCAGCCCGAATGCAAATGGCTGTATCTTTGGGTTTTCACATCATCTTTGCGTGTGTGGGTATGGTCATGCCTTTTTTAATGGTTGCTTCCCATGGTCGTTGGCTCAAAACAAAAGAACAGGTTTATTATGATATGACTAAGGCATGGTCTAAAGGTGTAGCGATCCTTTTTGTAACGGGTGCTGTTTCCGGCACAGTTTTGTCGTTTGAATTAGGATTGCTCTGGCCTGGTTTTATGGAACATGCCGGAGCAATTATCGGAATGCCATTTTCGCTGGAGGGAACGGCCTTTTTTATAGAAGCCATTGCCATTGGATTTTATTTATACGGTTGGGATAAAATGGATCCGACGCTCCATTGGTTAAGCGGCTGGTTAGTCGGGATTGCCGGTGTTGCATCAGGGATTTTTGTTGTCTCAGCCAATAGCTGGATGAATTCACCTACAGGATTTGATTGGGTCAATGGACATGCTATTAATATCGATCCTATCAAAGCCCTTTTTAATGATGCTTGGGGTTCTGAAGCTCTACATATGACCATCGCTGCTTTTGAGGCTGTTGGTTTCGCTGTTGTTGGAATCCATGCCTATTTCCTATTGAAAGATCCAAAGAATATATTCCATACGAAAGCAATCAAGATAGCCATTTGGTTTGCCGTTATTGCGGCGCTCCTACAACCTATAAGCGGCGATCATAGCGCTAAGGATATTGCCCATCGTCAGCCGATAAAATTAGCAGCTGCTGAAGCTGTTTTTAAGACCCAAAAGTATGCACCATTAC
>CAYZLU010000470.1:0-2036 GCA_964479285.1 uncultured Planctomycetales bacterium
AGACCTGGTTAAGCAATGCATTCTTTAGGGTCATCTTATACCAGGTAGACAAGATCATGGCATAAAATATCTGACGCAATTTAGCAAAATTCTTCCCCTCATTGACCTCTTTTTCAATCTGAGGAAGAATGATCCGACGGACGATCTCAGAAGTCATCAAGTGTATTTCGTTTGGTTTGTCCTTATTAGGATGACCGATGGCTGTCTGTTTTATGAGCGCTACATAATCCTCCTGTAGCATCACCTTTAAATGAGCCCCCACCACATACCCCGAATTATCATGTACAAAAACCTTGGCCCTGTCTGCCACCAACCATACTTTATTAAATGTACTTACAGGGATATCTGTAGAATTAAAGAGTTCCTGTGCTTTACTATAGACCTTGCTCCAGAATTCCTTGCCTAATTGGTTTTCCGGATAGACCAAGGAGGCACTCAACTGTTTGAGAATGTAATCTTCAGCCAACATATCTTGACCCAACAAGGTTGTGCCTAATCCCTCAGGGATGATCCGGTCTTTTTCGTAAGGGGACAGATTGACCCAAAGGTCTTGATCTTTGACTGTCAGCGCGGTCAAAAAATATTTAATTAGATCCTGCGCTTGGTCCTTAAAATGGCGACTGTTTACATTCAGCCCCGATTCTCCTGAATCCAAAATAAAATCGAATAAAAGAGGGTTGTTCGGATGGATCTTGATGCCCCGTATCACGACTGGTGTGAAAGGTGGACTGGCAAAAACCATGGTGCCAGGTACCGGGAAACCTTCTAAACCCCCTGATGCATAGACATTCGGCATGGTCATGTTCAAGAATGCCAAAATCACCCATATGGAAAAGATAGAATTTTTTCTTCCTTGGAAATATTTCTTCACCTTGTCCCCTTGACTTGATGAAATAATAGTTTTAACAAAAAATCCCATCTATCTTAGAATCAGCTTCCTACCTCTCTAAAAAAGCGTTATACCTTAAGTGTGCCATATAAACATTGGCTTTGTCAAGGTCAAGGACACTGGTCAAGGACACTGGCTGGCGACACTGGCGAATTGGGAATGCACTATGAATTAATGAGGAATAGGAATTATGAGGAAATTTCGGGTTCGACCAGTTTTGATAAAAGGACCAGAGAATCTTGCCAGCCTAAATAGCACATTTCTGTGGGGATGGCTGCAGGTATGCCTTCTTGCACAATATTTAATTCAGTTCCGCAAGAGAGCTTCTTAAGGGTTATGGTTGTTTGCATTTCTCCAGCCATATTTGGGTCTTCAAATTTGTCTGAATAGCGGATACGTTGGCCGGGTATCAATTCCAGGTATTTTCCACCGAAAGAATGTGTATTTCCTGTAGTAAAATTAGTAAACGACATTTTGTAGGTACCGCCGACCTTTGCATCCACATGATGGACCTTGCAAGTGAAGCCATTCGGCGGAAGCCATTTGGCCAGGGCGTCTGGATCAAGAAAGGCCTTGTATAATTTTTCAGGCGTTGTGCGCAGCACACGATGAAGTTTGATAACGTTTGTTGACATAGGATTGTTCTCCTTTTTTATATTTTGTGTTTTTCCATCCACGCCAGATAATCAAGAACATCATCCAACTCTTGGGTGGATAATATGCTGTTAAAAGCGGGCATTTTACTTCTGGCCCTAAAAGAGCTTGGGTTGCCTATAAATTCTTTTAAAAATTCTTTATCTTCGTATTCCAGTATATTTTTGGGCACATTTAATTCTGGCCCTACCACCCCCCCTTCCAGATTTAAGGAATGACATGCCATGCAGTTTTGTTTAAAAATCTTATACCCGCGGGTGATTGACTCGCTCTTGTCATTGCTGTCTGGAAAAATCTTTTGCTGGGCTTCATCAGCTTTCTGAATTGAAATTTCGACCATCTGATACGGCCAAGGTAATTTTACGCGGGGCGTGACATCTTCCATAGGGGTCTGCCAAACCAGGTAATACGGCCCAGGAGATATCCACTCCTTGCCTTGTTTTATCTTTTCCCATCCTTCTTCCTTGTCCATATCTTCGATAGCTACAAAAGC
>CAYZLU010000471.1:0-2034 GCA_964479285.1 uncultured Planctomycetales bacterium
GGCTTTAGGGTAAAAGCAAAGAGGGTTGCGAAAATAAATGAAAAAATATTTCGCAACCCTCTTTTTTGGTGTAAAATAGGATGTCAAATATATGACATCCTAATAAAATGGAGGTTTTCTATGCTTAAAGAAAATTACGGGATGATGGCGAGACGTCAGCAAGCGATTTTAAAGAAAATGGCCAAAGTAGGGCCGTTTATCATGGCAACGCCTACTTATCTGAAGGTCCGGTGCGGAAATCCGGATTGTAAGTGCGCCAAACGGCAAGAAGATCGGCACGAGAAGCTACATTTAAGCTGGGGAGATTCGGATGGGTATGGGACGGCGTATGTGCCGGTTGATTTACATAAGGAGGTATTGGAATGGGTGGAAAATTATTGGACAATCAAGGAATATATGAAGGAGATGACAGAGATAAGCCGCAAGATGATCAAGATATATGCCAGGACTCTGGGGGCGCACAAGAGGAAGATGGCCCGGAAAGCCAAGGAGAAAGAAGCCTAGTTGAAGTACTGAACACAACGGTGAATCATTATTTTCCCCTGTTTAATGGATGGTTGAAAGGCATAACAGATATACGCAACCAAGATTTGATTGTGTATGAGAGACAAACAATCATCTGGGCAGCGTTGTTGGCACTGATGACCAAGCGAGAGGCGCGTATGCAGATCGGCTGTCAGATGCGTGAAGGGAATATTGCTAAAAATCTTAAGGAATTATGCGGGCAGGACAATCTTGAAGCAATGCCGCATGGGGACACGGTGGAATATTCATTGATGCGCTGCAAAGAAGAAGAATTAGAAATGGTTCAGGTTAAAATGATAACCTCCCTGTTGCGTGGGCGGGTGTTGGAACGTCACCGTTTATTAGGCAAATACTATACGGTGGGTCTGGATGGTTGTCATATCCATAGTTTTGATTATCAACATTGTGAGCATTGTCTAAGCCAGGAAGACAAAGTTACAGGACAGAAACGCTGGTTCCATACAAAGTTAATGGCCTCAATGGTGACACCGATGGGGTTGTGTTTGCCGATGGCCAGTGAATGGATCGAGAATGAAATCAATTATAACAAACAGGATTGTGAAATAAGAGCGGCAAAACGGTTGATTAAGAAACTAAGGATACTGTATCCGCAATTACCGATGTGTTTATTACTTGATGCTCTTTATGCGGGACAGCCGATGTTTGATGCGATAAAGGAAGCGCGCATGGAATGGATTGTGGTGTTTAAAGAAGGGTCAATGTCGACACTGTATCCATGGGTAATGAGTATTAAAAAGCTGTGTGCCAAGGACAATGTGATTATAGATGTTGAGGAAGAAGAGATTGCAGATCGGCAAAGGCGAAGTCATGAGCAGAGATTACAGCGAGGCAGACCAAAGCATAAGAAACGCATGCGTGTTACAGAAACGACTTACTCCTGGATGAGGGGTATTGATGAGCCCAGTGGCGAGAGGTCATTGTTTAATGTGATGACATGTAAAGAAGAAGTTGATGGGATAAAGACGTGTGATTATGTATGGCTGTGCAGTGACGGATTAAATTTATGCGGGGATAATGTTAAACAATTAACCCAACGGGGAGGCAGGTGCCGATGGAAGATTGAGAATGAAGGAATCAACATACAGAAAAATGGGGGGTATTGTTTGGAACATCTGTACTCACGGGACAAAGTCAGCATGAAAATCTGGTGTGCGTTGATTGATATTGCTCATCTGATTAATCAGCTTATTGAGCAAGGATCATTGATTAGCATAAAAACTTATGGCAGTGTCCGTAACATCGCGCAGAAAATGTTTGAGCATCTTTTATATTATGTTTTTAGAAAACCACCCAATCCTCCGCGCATTCAGATCCGTCTTGGTTGGAACAGTACATGAAGAAAAAGATGTTTTAAGGCAATAACCCCACCCACGATTCAAATCCCAGCGGGATTCGTGTCTCTTGTCGAAATTATCCCTCATTAAAATCAAAAAATGTGGTGTCAGTGCGAAAAAATCCATCATTTTGTCACATGGTTCTTAGTCGTTG
>CAYZLU010000472.1:0-2029 GCA_964479285.1 uncultured Planctomycetales bacterium
TGACCCTCCCCTCAAGGGGGAGGGAATAACTCACTTATAACGGCTTAATGATTACTTACTTTGCAAGCATTCTTTAACTATCTGGTACGCTGAATTTTAAGCATCAGGATACGAGCCTAAAATCTTGAGGAATTTGCACATTCCCTCAAGCTGGGCCAGGGCGCGGGCCACGGGAGGATCGTTTTGGTGGCCTTCGCAGTCAACGAAGAAATAGTAGTCCCAGGCCTTCTTTTTGGAAGGCCTGGACTCTATTTTGGTGAGATTGATCTGGTGTTTCATGAAAGGGGTCAACATCGCGTGCAACGCACCCACTTTGTCTTTGATAGAAAAGACCAGGGAGGTGCGGTCATGGCCAGTCGGAGGGACATCCATGGTTGAAATCACTAGGAATCGGGTGATATTGTGCGCACTGTCCTGGATATTCTTCTTGAGGATTGTAAGGCCGTATAATGAAGCTGCGATTTGGGAGGCGATGCAAGCTGCGTTCTTTTTGGCGGCCACCAGCTGTGCTGCTTTTGTGGTCGATACAACCGGGATAAGATGCGCCTTGGGTAAATTCTTCATCAGCCACTGACGGCATTGGCCCAAGACCTGGGGGTGTGAATAAATTTCTTTGATCCGTGATAAAACCCCTTTGGACATCAAATGATGTGTCACATCCAATAAAACCTGGGAGCAAATTTTAAGATCGGAGTCGACCAACAAATCCATGGTATGGGTAACGACACCTTCAATGGAATTTTCAATAGGCACAACACCGTAATCACAATCTCCATTTTCCACCTTGCTAAAGACCTCAGCCACATTGTCGCACGCCACATGCCCGACCGAAGAACCAAATTTCTTTAGGGATGCCAAATGCGAAAAAGTGGCCTCGGGCCCCATATACGCGATGCGTAAAGGTTTTTCCAGGGCCAGGGAAGCAGACATGATCTCGCGGTAAATCGCCTCCGCCGCTTCATTCTTTATAGGACCGCTGTTGAGCTTCCTGATGCGCTTAAGCACGTCCTGCTCTCGGTCAGGGGCATATATCGGTTTTTTATTCTTGATCTTTTCCTGGCCGATAGACAAGGTTATGGCCGCACGGTCATTCAAAAGCCCGATGATCCTGGCATCTAGTCCATCAATTTTCTTGCGTAAAGCGCTTAAGTCCATTCTTATGTCCTTCAGGCCTCTACATTCATTATGCGCGACTGGCCGCTGCCTTCCTGGCTGGCAGTTTGCGTTTCCCTTTTGTCATCCACTGGCCCTGATTCTATGGTGGAGTCTGACACCATTTCTTCAACCTGCAATGATTCTGCTTTTGGGATATCAACACCTAATTGATTAAACTCTTCGATCTTCGGAAGGTCTTCCAATGATTTTAAACCGAAATATTCCAGGAATTCTTTAGTGGTACCGTATAAAAACGGCCGGCCAGGCACCTCTTTGCGGCCGGTGATCTTGATAAGGCCTTTATTAAGCAGGTGCGCAATGGTCCCGTCTGAGTTGACCCCACGGATGACTTCAACCTCAGCACGCCCTACCGGCTGTTTATAGGCGATGATCGCCAAACTTTCCAGCGCAGGACGGGAAAGTTTTTCCTTGGTTTTGGTCTTATAAAATTCGCGGATATATGGTGCTGCGTGGCTGTTGGAGAGCATCTGAAATCCCCCGGCGATTTCCACCACGACCATGCCTGACTCCCGGTTGACATATTCTTCCTGCAATTGCTTGATCAAATCATGGATTTGGGAAGGTTTCAGTTCCGGGAAAACTTCTTTTAATTGGTCCAAAACCACAGGTTTCTCGCTGACAAACAATAACGCTTCAATAGTACTTTTATAATTTTGTATTTGCTCGTCCATCTTAAGGACCCTTCCTTCCTTAATTTTTATTAGAAGGCGATCGTTGCTTGTAAATTTCGTTGAGCAATGCCTCTGAGGTGCCAAGTGTCGGCGACCGCTCAAAAGCTTTTTTGATCATCTCTTCTGCTTCTGGTTTTTTATACTGTAGCTGCAATAAAATATGCAAGGCTTCTTCCTCAATG
>CAYZLU010000473.1:0-2016 GCA_964479285.1 uncultured Planctomycetales bacterium
TCAAATTCGATTTTATTCTTGATAAAGGTGATTCCCTCCCCCTTGTGGGGAGGGTAAGGGAGGGGGGCTTAAAGCAAGAATCTATCAAACTCGTCAAATATTTTCTGGCTTCCATAACTACTCCTGAAAACGATCTATGGGTCAACCTGAGTCCCTATGAAAAAAACCGTGTCATTCCAGCGAGCTTCGGCCAAACCGACATGGGCCGTGATTTATTGGCCGAGGATTACATCCTAAAACAAATTACAGCATCGTTGATTTATCCGGAAGAAGCGATTGGTAAACAATTTTGGAAACGCGTTTATGAAGAAGCCGTGAAAAGATTTGGTACAACCAACATCCCAGTCAATACCTTTAACAAAGTCTGGATATTCCCAGACCATGCCAAGGTCTACGAACACGGCAACACAGCATTTGTGGTAAAAGCCAGATTAAAAGTCATGCTGGAACAAGATTATTTGGCATTGTCCAACCACCAAAGCCAACCAGGGGACATGGCTTCAGCCGTGTCCCCAAGGTCCTCATCGTCCTCATACCAGACACTCCCGGGAGGTCGCCGGACACTCGCAGTCGCTCGCACATGGCCAAGCGACGCAAGGTTGAATCCGAAAGCATCCCAGGTAAACGACCGTTCGACAATTGAAAATGTCAACGCCCTAGGTTCTCAAATAGTAAAAGAGATCCTCATCCCGCAATTGGAAAAAGAAGTCAATGAAGGAAAAAATTTCGCCACCTTACGACAGGTTTACTATTCCCTAATCCTGGCCGTGTGGTTCAAAAAACGCATGAAAGACAGCATCCTAGGACGCAAATACATGGACCAAAATAAGATTTTTGATTTGTCATCCCCGAATGCTTCTATCGGGGATCCAGACACTATTTACCAACGCTACCTCAAAGCTTTCAAAAAAGGCGTCTACAACTATATCAAAGAAGAACCCGACCCAGTGACGCAGGAAATGATCCCAAAGAAATATTTTTCAGGGGGAGCCTCAATGGGAGTGGCTACACGGACTACGGTCATTACTACTTCACTTAATGGTGAAGATAGAGCAATGCTTCTATCTGCGAAGGTTTTGCAAGTAGTAGTTAATTTTTTCACAAAATCTTACCAATCAGCCAAACTTGCTCAAAAAGACCAGTCAAAGAGTGCATATAAGGATTTCTTTCCCGATGAGAATAAATCTGTATTAAACCCAGAATATTTTCAATATTATCAAGAGATCAGGAAGACTGTTAATCCTGGAGATGGGCCTTGGGTTGTTTTTTCGGGTGGCGCGGGAGTCACGTTATCCAACGTTATCGCAGCTACAGGTGGGACTGAAATATATATGTTAGATAATTATAATTTTCCCGAATTTCGTCCAACGGCCAGCTCTTTAAAAGAATTCTTAGAACGAAATTGGACATTACAAGACAAAGAAAAGATAGATAAAAGAGAGCGCCGCATCAAAAGAAAATACTTAGATGGGTATGATCATCTGTGGGGAGGTTCACCATCAGGTGAATATTTATGGGAAGGGTTAATCATTGAACTACAGTCCTTAGGGATTGCTTTAGAAAATGTTGATATTAAAGAAGATAAAGAAGGTATTTTTATAAAATTCAATAAATTAATTGGAGGTAAGGAAAAATTTTTTACATTTCATTTTATAGACGTTAAGAATTTGACAGATCCAAGTATATACCCGGAACTGCTCAAAAAAATAAAATACCATTGTTATTTTCAAAATGCTGGATTCCTTATACCTAATAGCTATGGAAGATTTATGCCTGTGCTTAGCCAGGGTTTGGTTAATAACGGGTATTGGATCACGGATGATTACGTGGGTACGTCTAATCACCCCATCGATTTACACAGTCAACTGACAAAGTATTTTAATATAGAAAGAGTACAGCTTTCTGATCATTGGAGAGTATGGGAAGCGGCGCACTTAACTAAAGCTATAGGTTATGGAATAATAAAAAGTATACTTAGAAAAATAGGGGACTACGCCCAACCCGCCAATCCCAACC
>CAYZLU010000474.1:0-2014 GCA_964479285.1 uncultured Planctomycetales bacterium
CGGGATGGTCGAGGCACAATTTGAGCCAGGCTCTCACGATCAGGTATTAAAGAATTTATTGGGCATCACAATCGTTGAAGAAATGGACCAGGCAGAAGCGTTGGCTTTGGAAGACGCACAGGATGCGTTTATTAAGACTTATGGAAAGGACCATCAGTTTACAGCCAAAGATATTTGCCATATGCATAAAGTATGGTTGGGAAAGATTTATGCGTGGGCTGGTGAATACCGGCGAGTCAATCTTGCCAAAGATAATTTCAAGTTTGCGACAGCAGCACATATCTCGAATTTAATGCAAGACTTTGAAACAACGATCCTGAATAAATACACACCATGTCTTTTTACTAAAGAAGAAGTTTTTCACGCATTAGCCGAGGTACACGTCGAATTGGTTTTGATCCACCCTTTTAGAGAGGGCAATGGCCGCGTGTCGCGTTTATTGGCCATTCTCATGGCGCTACAAGCAGGATTACCTATTTTGGATTTTAGTGATATCCAAGAAAAAGGACGGGAAGCTTATTTTATGGCAGTTCAAGAAGGAATGAAGCGTAACTATAAGCCGATGGAAGAGATTTTCAGACAGGTTATTAAGACGAGCGTTTCGCGCGTGAAGAAGTCTTAGATTTTTTTGTACCAGCCCTGGCCACAAGAGCCTTTTTTAAAGAAGGTTTAATGCGACCGATTTCAACAGCCGTGGAAGACGCAACACTGGCCACCAATTGATCGGCATAAGAGTTCTGGTCACGCAAATAAGGATTCGATTCAAAGATTGTCTCGCGTTTCATAATGGTAGTATACCATAAATTCTTTTATGAAAGATAGAATTGTACAAGAATTAAAGGACGTTGATTTAAGCAGTTATAATTGGCTCACCACCCCAGAAATAACACTACGAAAACGTTCTCTTTTACGGTCAATTTATAGTCATATTTTTTAGGGAATACACGGCTCTAAATATGAGATGGTTGCGGGTTCGAGTCTGGTCACCCACCCCAGTTAGAACTAGACAGCCCTTCGGCGAAGTAACTGAAGGGCTTTCTTATTGTGGCGCAAAGGGTTCCATCATTTATGGTAGGGTTCGAAAGTACCAGTTTGAATAGTTGACGTTTTACCTCTGGTTTAGAACTCTTGAATATTTCTGATGCTTTGCGGGCTACTTGAAGTAGATAGTTAGCCGTGATGTAATATTGCACATCCGCTTTTTGAAGATTGTTCATTTTGAGTGTAATATTACTCTGCTCTCGACGATATTCTTGTTCCTTCTTCTTGTAGAATTCTTCAGTTATCTTCTCATCCAATTTATCTTCATAGGCGTTTTCAATTCGTTTTTCTAGCCTTTCGAATTGTGATCTAAGCTCATTGGAGACTTCTTCGTAGTATTCTTTCTTACCAACATGGGAACTTTTGAGCGTTTGGGCGATTTTGTCAGCAATATGATCAGGGATATGGATTTTTTCTATATAGTCGGCTATTTGACGGGTGACTTCTTCTTCCCGTAGCCATTTAGACGCACATTTGCCTTTAAAACCTGTACAGCGGTAATAGATGTATTGGCGGCCACTTTTTTTTAGTTTACGTTCTGGTGTATAGGAACAGCCACAGTGCCCACAACGGATCATACCTTGATATAAGACTCCAATCTTACTGATGAGTTTATATGGCTGTTTATTGAAGCCTAGACGTACATTTTCGGCTGAAATATACAATTCTCGGGATATGAGAGGGGTGTACTTGTGGGGGTAAAGCTTTCCTTTCCAATTCATTTCACCATAGTAAAAGGGATTGTTTAAGATAGCGTTAATACGGCTTTTTTGTATTTTGATATGGAAGTCTTCTTGGACCTTTTGGACAATCGTACTCATTGAGTAATTGCCGGACGCATACCATTCAAATATTTTTTTGATGATTTGTGATTTATAGGGATGTGGTTCTATGACACTTTTATCATCAACGCTTCTTGAATTAACATAGCCAAAAGGGCAAAGGGTAGGGCATTCACCATTTCTAAGCTTTT
>CAYZLU010000475.1:0-2011 GCA_964479285.1 uncultured Planctomycetales bacterium
GGCATTCACCTGCTGCGTCTTCTGGCCCCGTTAATAGTCGTAGGCTTTGTCCTGTGCCAGGTAGTCTATCTTCTTAACGACCGCGTGATCCCCCAAGCTTATGACGCGCAAACACGCATCCTGCAGGAGACTGGGAGCAAAGACCCCTCAGCCATGCTGGAGCCCGGCAGCTTTATCAATGCCTTTGATAAATACATCATTTTTATTTACCGGATGGAAGGCGATCAACTATACGGAGTCAGGATCTACCAGCCGGCACCCAATAAACCCACCCGCACCATCATTGCCGAGCAAGGTGAATTTGTCCATGTCCCGGGCAAGGACCAGCTGATGCTCAAGCTCATCGACGGCACCTCCGATGAACCCAATCTCGGCAACCCCAATAATTTTTATAAACTTAATTTCCAGACCTCTTTTATCACCATGGACCTTTCCAAAAAGAACGTGAAAACTGAGAAAAAATCAAAAGCCATGACATTAGATGAATTATCCAGGAAAATCAGGGGTTTACGAAAAATGTCGATTGACCCGTCCCCTTTGATCGCTGAATACCACCGCCGGCTGGCGTGGTCGCTTTCTCCTTTGATATTTATTCTCCTGGGTTTCCCTTTCGCAGCCATCACCCATCGAAGGGCCAAATCTGCCAATCTTTTATATGCCTTATTGTTTGCCGCCCCTTATTACATTTTATCTTTGGCCTGCCAGGGCCTGGCTTCTCAAAACGTTTTAGACCCCATTCTTTTGATGTGGGTGCCCAATGCCCTTGCCCTTGTCGTGGCTATTTTCTTTAACTGGAAACTGTGCACGCGTTAGGCGGTTCGAAAACATGCGTATCCTAGACCGTTACATTTTAAAATCCATCTTCATCATATTCGCAGGCACTGTTTTTACCTTTGCTTTTCTGTTCATACTCATTGACATGTTTGGCAATTTACAGGATTTTATCGAAAAAAGTGTGGGGCTAAACGTGATCCTGCGGTATTACATTTCATTCCTGCCATCGATCATTGTGCAGACCTCCACGATGGCATGCCTCATCTCTGTCCTCTTCACCTACAGCAGCCTCAACGCCCACAATGAGATCATTGCCATCCGGGCATCCGGCATGAATTTCTGGCAGATCACCCGTCCGGCGCTGATATTTGCCTTCTTTATTTCAGCCCTGGTGTTTTTGGTGAATGAAAAATTCGTGCCGCAATCTTCGATGGTAAACCAGGAAATCCGTGACAGCCAGATCAAGGTGGTCCCCTCTCAAAAAGGCAAGGGCAAGCCCGTGATCCACAATCTCACCTTCTACGGCCTTAAAAACCGCCTGTTCTTTGTTGACACCTTTGACCCCAACACCAACGATTTGACGGGTATTACCATCATCGGGCATGATCATAATCAAAATCTGGTCGAGAAGATCGTGGCCCTCAAAGGCAAATGGACAGGCATTGCCTGGAAATTCTATAATTGCCAGATAACAACGTATAACGCCGCTGTCCCCAATCGTGCCCCCAGTCCCAGCGGCATGCGGATATCGATGGAAAAACTAATGGACATCAAAGAAACGCCCAAAGACTTCTTAAGGCAAAGGATGGACATCGCATCGATGAACCTGCGCCAATTACATTCTTATATCAAACGGTTTTCCGGAAGCGGGGCGATCAAAACGATCAATAATCTCAGGGTTGATCTGCACCAAAAAATAACCCTACCTCTGCGTAATTTCATCATCGTATTGATCGGATTGCCCTTTGCGCTGATGTCGGTCGGCAAGCGCAAGGCCATGACCTTTACTTCCATTGCCATTTCCCTGGTCATCGGTTTTCTTTATTACGTTTCGGACGCGGTAGGACTGGCCCTGGCCAAGGGTGAGGCCCTGTTTCCGTGGCAAGGCGCGTGGCTCACCCCCATCCTATTTACCCTCATGGCCTTGTTTATTATTCTCAGAAATTTTTAGGAATGGTACACGCGCGGGAGGCGGTTGCCTAGCGAGCAGAGGATTTCGTAGCTGATGGTATCAGCC
>CAYZLU010000476.1:0-2007 GCA_964479285.1 uncultured Planctomycetales bacterium
CCCTGGAACCAGGGTCAGCATGGCGGGTTTCAATGACGACTTCATCGGTCACCATAAACACTGAATAAAACCCGACACCAAATTGGCCGATAAGGTCTCCGGCATTCTTATTCTCCTGTTTCATTTTCTTTAGAAACTCAAGCGTTCCTGAGCGGGCCACTGTCCCGATATTTTCGACAAGATCTTCCTTGGTCATGCCTATGCCGCTATCCTGAATAAAGAAGGTCTTCTCATTTGCATCTACGATAATTTTGATCTCTAATTCTTTGTCCTTATCAAGGATAGTTCCATCGGTTAATTGCAGGTAACGGACCTTATTTAAAGCGTCCGAAGCATTAGATATCAATTCACGCAAAAACACTTCAGGGTGCGTATATAAAGAGTGTACGATTAATTGAAGCAATTGCTTCATTTCCGCCTTATATTCGAAGGTTTCGGGTACTTTGTTCTCCATTTTTATTATCTCCTTTGTTAATACCAGCCAAAATGATACCAGATATTTGCCGTTTTCTTAATTTTTATTTTAGGAAGCCGATTTTCTAATCAATTATATTTCCCCCCATCAAATTTAGATATGGCTTTTTTAAAAGCAGCGTATTCTTTCTCTAAATTAGTCTAAAATGGTATCACCCCTATAGAAATACCAAGCTTCTTTGCTTTTTGAATTTAAGAACTTCAATGTCCTTAATATCTTAAATTATCCCTTACCTGAAAAGCGTGTACATACGTAATAGCACGTAGAAATTATTTGGATGGGTACGAATCATTGACTAGCTTTTAAAGAAAGTGGCGGGGACAGGATTTGAACCTATGACCTCCAGGTTATGAGCCTGGCGATCTACCGGGCAACGCCACCGGTAGTTGATTCTAAAGGACTTACGACATTTTTTGCCACTATTTGCCACTGCTCTTCAACAATTTCAAATTGGTTAAACGCCTCTTTTGAATTAATTCTTTTGCTGACCTGTTAATAACATCAGCGCTTACCGTACGTCGCGCCATCTTGTGCCTTATTTCATGCAGTGTCCACAATGCCAAATCTTCTTCTTTAGTGTAATCGTTCCTATAAGCCGCCATATTTATCCCCTCCTAGATTTTCTATGGTAATAATCTCCACCGGTGGAAGTCCTTCTGATCTATTAACATCATGGATCGCTTTAATTGTCCTTAAATTGACTATATGCTTAAAATTCCATGAAACAACAGCATCAAGTTTGTAATACGCCGGGACCGCCAAATGAATCGAATCATTGGTTTCGTCAGGAATCACGTTTTTACGGTACGCGGCAGCAATCTTAAGAATATCATTATTAATTTCCAAGACCTGAATGGAATGACTGTTAATGAGGGACAGCATTTTATTTTTAGCTTCTTCATCGGGATGTGCATTTATTTCCTCAATAACGAGCGTTGAAATAAACGCTAAAAAATCTTTAAGATCATTCTGAAACCATTTTTGCGTCATTAATTGACGCGTCGGCTTACGCTTATCAAAATAGGCGGACACGATTGATGTATCTAAATAAAGTCTTAGTTTCTTCATAAACTCCCATTACCTTTAACATGTACACAAAATTATAACACCGCTCCTCAAGAATTATCCAATAATTTATCCTTTAAACTTCAAGAAATTGCCTTAAGCTCACCATTGGCTGAATAGTAATAATCACGGGCACAAAGCCTGGAGCGTTTTGTAATTGTGCCAGCATGGCAGGACTAATATGGAATTTAATCCCACCTTCACTGTCATTCCCGCGCAAGCTAGAATCCATTTTAACTTGAACATTCATCTTCGCAGGGGTCAAATCAATACCGCCTGTATTTTGCGCCACCAATGCTGGGTCCACCCTAGCCCATAAAGTCGTTGTCATCCCACCTTTTGCATCCCTTTTATATTCAAGACGGGATGGCACATGATTAGCAAAATAGGTCATATACGCCTTGAGCCCTGCTCCTTGATTTTCATATAATTTCATTCTTCCCCGAACATTGTATCGAAAAGATGCG
>CAYZLU010000477.1:0-1999 GCA_964479285.1 uncultured Planctomycetales bacterium
GCCTTGCCTGTCATCTTTTTATGCGAAAATAATTTGTATTCGACACATACCCCTTTATCTGTCCGTCAGCCGAATTCAGGTATTTACCAGCGTATTTCCATCCCGGAAATGCAAGCCGAACAAATTGATGGTAATGATGTTTGCCTGGTTTATGAAAAATTAAAAATTGCAGTGGACCATGTGCGAAGACTAAAGGGTCCTCTTTTTATTGAATGTTTAACGTATCGAGTCCGGGAGCATGTGGGGCCTTTGTTTGATTATGACCGTGGTTATCGCAGTCAAGAAGAAGTGGAATCCTGGATGAAGCGCTGCCCTATTTCATTCTTAACGACACAACTTATAAAAGAAGACTTGTTGAATTTTTCTCAGGCACAGGCCATGCAAGAGCATTGGAAAATAAAAGCTGACAAGGCCTATGCTGCTGCATTAAAATCCCCTTGGCCGGATGCGGCGACTTTAGAAGAAAATGTATATTAATCCTATGCAAGAGGAACGGGAAATAATTTGATGATGGAAAAACAAATCAGTTACGCTCAAGCAATATCAGAGGCTTTAGTCCAGGGGATGGAAGCTAACCCGAATGCTTTTTTATTTGGACTGGGCGTGGATGATTGTAAAGGAATTTTTGGGACAACGATTGATGCGTCCAAGCGTTTTGGCCATGCCCGTGTTTTTGATGTGCCTTCATGTGAAAATGCTTTGACAGGGATAGCCATTGGTGCAGCTTTAAATGGTAAACATCCAATTTTGGTGAATGCACGTCATGATTTTATGTTTTTAGCTTTAGATCAGATGATCAACAATGCGGCAAAATGGAAGTACACCTATGCCGGCAAGTCTACATTAGGTTTAACCATAATAGCGATAATCGGTAAAGGGTGGGGGCAAGGCCCGACACATTCTCAGAATTTACAGGCAGTTTTAGCCCATTTTCCAGGATTGATCGTGGCCACGCCAAGCAATGCTTACGATATCAAAGGGATCACTTTGGAGGCCTTGAATCAAAAAAGCCCGGTTGTCATTATCGAACACCGCAGTCTCTACGATCTTAAAATGGCAGTACCTCAAGAACCGTATCGTCTTGCTTTTGCAAAAGCCCGTGTCAGTTGTCAGGGCAAGGACGTGACGGTGGTTGCTACATCCTCAATGGTGCCTGAGGCTTTAAGAGCGGCGTACATATTAAATGAGTTTGGCATTGAATTGGAAGTCATTGACCCTGTGACCATTCAACCTTTAGATGAGCATACGATTCTTAATTCTGTCCAAAAAACCGGCCGTTTGGTTTGCGCGGACGGTGATTGGTTGAATTGTTCTTTTGCTTCTGAAGTGGCTGCCAGGGTAGCTGATAAGGGTTTTCATGATTTAAAGTCCCCGATCAAGCGTATCGGCTGGCCGGATTGCCCGGCTCCCGTGTCAAAATCTCTGGAAGATGCTTTCCATCCGACGCATAAGAACATCATTCGAGCGGTCCTGGAAGTATTAGATAAGCGCCAAATATCCATCCCTGATATCGAAATCAAAGATACCTTTGTAGGGCCGTATTAAGATATGAAACTGTCCGATTTTATAGCCCACTTCTTAAACGAGCAGGGGATTAAGCATGTTTTCATTGTCTCAGGCGGGGCCATTATACATTCCGTTGATTCAGTTGCCCGGCATCCTGAGATGAGTTATGTATGTGTCCAGCACGAGCAGGCGGCGGGAGCGGCGGCTGATGCTTATTGGCGCACCTGCGGCAAGGTGGGGACTGTGATGGTCACCTCAGGGCCTGGAGCGACTAATTTAACAACCAGTATCTGCAATGCTTATTTTGATTCTATCCCCATACTTTGTATTTGTGGTCAAGTGACGACCCCAAGGCTTCGTCCTAATGATAAATTACGTCAGAAAGGTTTTCAGGAAACAGACATTATTTCTTTGTTCAGTTCTATTACCAAATATGTTTACCGGGTAATGGACCCGTTGGAAATTAAATACCAGTTGCAGAAAGCATTATATA
>CAYZLU010000478.1:0-1996 GCA_964479285.1 uncultured Planctomycetales bacterium
TAGAATGTTTTCGTGTTTTAAAACCAGGGGGAATTATTCGTGTTGTAGTCCCCGACTTAGAAACCGTTGCGACCCTTTATTTAAAATGGCTGAATTTAGCAATTTCAGGGGTTGAGACAGCGCAGGACAATTACGAATGGATGATGTTGGAAATGTATGATCAGGCGGTACGATCTTTCCAAGGCGGGGGGACAGAACAGTATTTAATGAAAACCGGATTACGTAATCGCGAATTTATCAGGACTCGAATTGGTTCAATAGCAGATATTTATTGGAACAGAACAGAATCTAAGGTGTCTATCTGGAAACGGGTTAAAATTGCTGGACCGAGACGTGTTATGAGGTATGTAGGTCAGCGAATGACGTGCCTACTTTTGGGTGTGTTAGCTGGGAAAGAGATGAGATTGGCTTTAGAAAATGGATTATTGCGTCGCTCGGGAGAAATTCATCTGTGGATGTACGATCGTTTTTCTTTAAAAAATTTGTTGGAAAAATCAGGTTTTCTAAATGCCAAAGCTTGTTCTGCCATGGAAAGTCAAATAATTGATTTTAATCGTTATGAATTAGACGTGGTTAAAGGGGAAATACGTAGAGCAGATTCTTTATTTATGGAAGCTGTGAAACCTGAGAATCTGTAAATTTTTAAATGAGACCATATGCGTGTGCGCGGATGACTGTTTCAGAAGGAACAGCCTCCTTATCCCCATTATTTAATCAAACCAGCAAGAAATAACGGGCGACGATCAGCTTGTATCATACCCATCCGCAAAAATAATTTTTTCTTAACACCTACACCTTTAAACTGACTTTCTTCTTTTCCTTTGCCACCAACTTCAAGAACAATGTCCTCACTGTCACGGATTAAAAAATCAGGTGTTTTTTTACCAAGTGTGGATTTGAGATAAAAAATTTCTTTACCTAATGCTTTAAAAGTTTCTACAAAGAAATCCTCCCGTAATCCCCCCATGGCCTCATTGAGCGGCCTGTACAAAAGACGATTGCGAATTAGAATTTTTCGCAAGAGGGTTCCCGCAGGGATTAATTTCACTCAATTTTTTTTACAATAATGGTCAAGTTATCATTGAGTTGAAAAATCATTCCCCAAAGAATAATAGGCGTAAACAGGGCCATCATGAGCCATCTTGGCAGCTTACTGAGCATTCCCCACGCAGGGCCCTGAGGTCTTAATAATTCCCTTAAGGCATCAGGGTACCAAAGAGGTGAGGGCATTTGATAAAGTTTTAATGTCTTAAACCCCATTTTATCCAGCAATGCCTCCAATGTTTCGGGATGATAAAAATGCAGATGCCAGGGCAGGACCCATGACCAATGTTGTCGAAAAATATATCTTCCTATTGAATTTATATTGGGCAGGGTGACCAGCAAAATGCCATCTGTCTTTAGAAAAGACCTTATTTTTTCTAAAACGACAAAAGGACACTCGATATGTTCTAGAATATGCCGCATCGTAATGACATCAAATTGTTCCGAAGGATTGAATTCTTCAATAAAACCGGTAAAGACCTTTAATCGGTATTGTTCCCGGCAATGCTGACTGCGTAAAGCGGATGATTCAAGGCCCGTGACATTGAATCCATTCTTTTGCCAGATTGAAGTTGTCCATCCTGTGCCACAGGCAACATCAAGTAACGTGATAATTCCCGGCTTTTTTATACAAAATTTTTTTACAGAATCGATTTCCTTTTTGATTACAATCTTTTCATAAATATTTCTTAGAATTTTACTGTTGAATAATTCACCGTCCTCTAAGGAGTCCATGCTGCGGGAATCCAGTTTAACTAAAGGAATGGGATGAATGTAAAGGTGCCCGCACTCCAGGCACTCTAAAATATTGGACTTTTTCTGCTCATAAGTATAAATATAACAAAGCTTCGATTTGTTATATGTACAAATGGGACAAGCAATATCCTTAAAGCTGTTTTCTTTTACTTTGACAAGTTGACTCATCCATCCTTTGCCATGATAAATGCAGGTT
>CAYZLU010000479.1:0-1993 GCA_964479285.1 uncultured Planctomycetales bacterium
TTTGGAAAAATGCCGTGGTCGTGCCTTGTCCATAAAGACCGATCAATTGATCGCCAAGACAGGGTTTGCCTTGATCATCGTGCTGGCTTTATTTGTATTTTATTCTGATTTTGAACGCGTCGGATGGATCGATAAAATGGTTAAATTATTTAAAGGAACGGGGCTTTAAAAACCCCTGAGGTGAATGATGGCTAATTTTGACTATGATGAAATAAAGGCCCGTATTCATCATTATTTGATTTCTAAGACTAATTTTTTGCAAGTCAAAGATACCATGCAGGAAGAGCAGCTGCGCATATTTGTAGACAATGCCATTAATAAACTGTGTGATGAAACAAAATTAATGGTCACTTTAGAAGAGAGATTTTCGATCCTTCGTGAATTGGCAGCTTCAATCGTCAGTTTGGGCCCTTTGCGTCCTTTTATTGAAGATGCAGCTATAAGTGAAATCATGGTCAATGGGGCCAAATCGGTATATATCCAGCGCTCCGGAAGGATTGAAAAGACCGATGTCAAATTTCCTGATAATGTAAATTTGATGCACACCATTCAAAAAATCCTGGCAGCATCCGGTTCCAGTCGGCGGGTGGATGAATCTTCCCCGTATGTTGATTTTTCAATGACAGATGGGTCCCGCGTTAATGTCATTTTACCTCCTTGTTCTTTAGTTGGGCCTGTCATGACAATCAGAAAATTCTCCAGGGACTTGACCTCCATTGATGACCTGATTGAACGAAAGACCCTCAACAAACAAATGGCTGCTTTTTTGATTGCTTCTATCAAGGCCAAGTTAAATATTGTTTTTTGCGGTTCTACCGGGAGCGGCAAGACGACCTTGCTTAATGTGCTTTCCAGCCATATCCCAGGGACAGAGCGTATCATAACGATCGAGGACACCTCTGAGCTCCGATTGATGCAGGACCATGTGGTTTCCCTGCAGGCTAAAACCGCTAACATGGAAGGCAAAGGAGAAGTGAATATCCGCGAATTGTTTGTCAATTCTTTGCGTATGCGGCCGGACCGCATTCTTATTGGTGAAGTGCGCGGACATGAAATCCTGGATTTGGTGCAATCAATCGCTTCAGGCCATTCCGGTTCTTTAGCCATCGTGCATGCAGACTCGCCTGAGGAATGTTTTAACCGGATGGTCACCATGATGTTGATGTCCGGCATCCGGTTAACCGGAGAACAGATCCAAAAACAATTGGCAAAGTCCATTGATTTGATCGTTTATATTGAACTTTTTATGGATGGTACACGCAGGATCGCCAATATCACGGATTTGCGAAGCGGCAATAAAGAGGACAGCAGTTCCCTGGAAGATATTTTTACCTATAAGCAGGAGAGGATTAATGAGAATGGAAGTGTCATTGGGGACTGGGTAATGAACAAGCAAAAGCCATCTTCTTATGATAAATTTGTTAAACGCAACGTTCAATTACCTGCTGGTTTTTTTGTATAGGAGTTTTGGATATGTATTGGTCTATATATTTTATTCCGACATTAAAAGAAGTCCCTGCGGGAACTGAGGCTGTAAGCCACCAGCTTTCACTTCGCGCTGGGCTGGTCCACATGCTGACGTCAGGGGTATATTCTTATCTTCCCCTGGGCTATAGAGTATTGGCCCGAGTGGAGAACATTATCCGTCAAGAGATGGCGGCAATCGGCTGCCATGAATTGCTGATGCCGGCGCTCCATCCTATTGAAATTTGGAAAAAGACCGGACGCGATGTGGCGCTTAAAGAGATCATGATCACCTTTGATAATAAAAAAGGCCAGCGCATGTGCCTGGGGCCAACGCATGAAGAAATCATTACGGACCTGGCCAAACAATTTGTGAAAAGTTACCGTCAACTACCGGTCACACTATATCAAATACAGACGAAATTCCGGGACGAAATCCGTACGCGTTTCGGCATTGTCCGTGCCTGTGAATTTATTATGAAGGACGCGTATAGCTTTGACCGTGATATGGATGGCCTTAAGAAGAACA
>CAYZLU010000480.1:0-1984 GCA_964479285.1 uncultured Planctomycetales bacterium
AATACCTTACGGCCGGTGCTGACATCATAGAGACCAATACTTTTAACAGTAATCGTATCAGCATGTCGGATTATAAAATGGAAAGTTTGGTCTATGAACTCAACGTGGCCTCCGCCAAGATTGCTAAAAAGGCTGCGGAAGGATTTACTCAAAAAAATCCCCAAAAACCCAGGTTTGTCGCGGGCGCCATTGGGCCGACGACCCGGACAGCTTCCCTTTCTCCCGATGTCAACAATCCCGCCTTCAGGGCCATTACCTTTGACCAATTGGTTGAAGCTTACACGGAGCAAATCAAAGGCCTGATTGACGGTGGGGTCGACATTCTGCTCATTGAAACGATCTTTGATACGCTCAATGCCAAAGCAGCCATTTACGCGATTGAAACCTACGGTCAGAAGATCGGGCATAAACTGCCTCTTTTCATCTCCGGGACAATTACAGATGCCAGCGGCCGCACCCTTTCAGGTCAAACCACCGAGAGTTTCTGGATTTCTGTTAAACATGCCCGGCCCCTGGCCGTTGGCCTCAATTGTGCCTTAGGCCCTCAAGACATGCGCGGCTATATCGCTGAAATTTCCCGTGTGGCAAATTGTTATGTCAGCTGTTATCCCAATGCCGGGCTGCCTAATGCTTTTGGCGAATATGATCTGGGGGCCCGCGACATGGCTGATATCGTCAAAGAATTCGCCCAAAGCGGCCTACTCAACATACTTGGCGGCTGTTGCGGGACAACACCTGCTCATATCCAGGCGATGGCCCAGGCTGTGAGGGACATTGCCCCGAGGGCCTTACCTCAAATAAAGACACACAGTTCTTTTAGCGGCTTAGAGCCTTTGATTGTCCGCGAGGACATGAACTTTATTAACGTAGGTGAACGCACGAATGTCACGGGATCCAAACAGTTCGCGCGTCTTATCATGGGCGGTAAATATGACGAGGCTTTGGTAGTTGCCCGCAGCCAGGTAGACAATGGTGCCCAGATCATTGATGTAAACATGGATGAGGCCATGCTCAACTCGGCGGAGGCCATGACCACCTTCCTTCATTTGATCGCTTCTGAACCGGAAATTGCGCGTGTTCCCATCATGATCGATTCCTCCAAATGGGCCGTCATTGAAGCAGGCCTTAAATGCACCCAGGGGAAATCTATTGTCAATTCCATCAGCCTTAAAGAAGGAGAAGCATCTTTTAAAGAGCAGGCCCGAAAAGTTTTGTTTTATGGTGCCGCGGCCGTTATCATGGCCTTTGATGAACAAGGTCAGGCTGACAGCATTTCCCGTCGTGTCAGCATCTGCCAAAGGGCGTATAAAATCCTGACCCAGGAAATCGGTTTTGAACCCCAGGACATCATTTTTGATCCCAATATCTTCGCCATTGCTACCGGCATTGAAGAGCACAACAATTATGCAAGGGACTACTTTGAAGCCAGCCGTCTAATCAAAGCGGCTTGCCCGGGGTGTTTGATATCAGGAGGTGTTTCCAATGTGTCCTTCTCTTTCAGGGGCAATGACCCTGTGCGTGAAGCGATGCATTCAGTGTTTTTATTCCACGCGATCAAAGCAGGCATGGACATGGGCATTGTCAATGCTGGCATGATCGCGGTCTATGACCAAATACCCAAAGAGCTATTGACCATCATTGAGGATGTCCTGTTTAACCGCCAGGCGGATGCCACTGAAAGATTGGTCACTTTTGCCGAAACTGTCAAATCTCAAGGCGAAAAAAGACAAGAAGACCTCTCCTGGCGAAAGCTTCCCGTAGAACAGCGGCTATCGCACGCCCTGGTCAAAGGCATTGTTGATTTCATTGATAAGGACACCGAAGAGGCCATGCAAAAATCCACGCGCCCTTTGGATGTTATCGAAGGGCCCTTAATGGATGGCATGAATGTAGTCGGTGATTTATTTGGCGCAGGCAAAATGTTTTTACCCCAGGTGGTCAAGAGTGCCCGTGTCATGAAGAAATCCGTGGCCTATTTGACACC
>CAYZLU010000481.1:0-1694 GCA_964479285.1 uncultured Planctomycetales bacterium
GCCCAAATAACCAACCAGCCAAATAAGGCCAACAATAAATTTATCAACAGACTTAATGCCATCACCATTCAATTAAAAGACCTAAGTTCTCCGGGTACCAGTTTGACAGATCTTGGCAAGGTGGCCATAGATTTTTCAAATCCCAAAGTCCAGAAATCATTGGATGAGGCAGTGACCAACTGGAACAATTTTGACAAATACGAGGGAGAATACAACTCTTTGATGTCCGGTAATAATATATTACAGTTTGCCGTGGATCCGGGACTTTATAAAGATGCTGAAAATTCAGTAGTATCGGGAGTACCGTCAGAGGCTGCAGTCAATAAAATGGCCAATGCCTTGGCCAATTTGTTCAGTGCATCAGGAGACCTTCCCTTTAATAAGAGCATCTATGATGTTAGTTTGCCTGGCGAAGCCAGGAATTTACTCTCTAATGGGACATCTTCAAGCCAGAATATGCCAGAAATTCGCCAAATATTGGACCTGATGATCGATCAATATCATGCAGAAAAACAAATAACATCATTAGAGAATCAGGAAGATTCTATTAATCTGCAAATCCAAGAAGCAAGAGCCCAGGGACACGGAAATCAAAGTCAGGCAGGCACACAAATAAAGATCAATGATCTATTCCAACAGAAGGAAGACCTGAATAAGCAATTTGATTGGGTGGCAGCTACGATCTCCTACAGAAGTACAATTTTTTGCGATTTACAGCCGCTCTCTTTAAGCCATGATCTGGTCCCCTTAGAATATGATCTGGCGCGTCAAGGCGTTCTCCTGGCAGGAGGCGATACCTTGGGCCAATATAATGATGCTATCAGCAGAGCCCTTCAGGACCGTGGGGTACTGACATCATTGAGGCTCATTGTTATTGATAATGCGACGAGCGAATTTGAGAGAGAAGCAGGTTCAGCAGGTATCGTTCTTCTACCGGACCTTTCCATATTACGGGACCGCGCTTTCGGTTTAAATAATACGGGGACTCTTTCACCTGAGAATCCGGAAATGAAAATCCTTGATAAGAGCATCACTAAGCTGGACACGGGCGACCTGGATGCCATTTATGCGGACATGAAGGAAACGTTAAGCACTGCGCATCAAATAGTCGGCGTTAAATACGATGAGACTCAGGTGCAATCGCTGATAAATCAAATTCAAGTTCAGGGAGCAACTGCGGGAGTAATAGCTCCCAATGGACATCAAGAAACGATACCGGTGATAAAACAATTTATTACAGGATATGAACAGCCGCAGGACCAAAAAATAGTAAATGATTACGGGCAGGTATACGCGAACGCCTTAATGGATTATAAACAAACAGCCAATGAAGCAACAGGACATACGGGAATGTATATGTATACCGGTGGTCCTTTCTCATCCAGAGAGCTTAATTATTATGAGTTACAGAGCATAGTCCAGAATTTGGTTCAGCAGGCAAAGCAAAATCCCGATGACCTGGGTCTGCAAGATAAGGCCAAATATTACACCAATATGCTGGCAACGATCAATGTAAACCAGGCGCATGAATGGGCCCAAACTCAAGGGGGCAATAGCGGGTATCTTAAAGCAAGGAATAATCTTTTAGATATCAACAGTAGGCTTTCCTTATTAGATGAAGATTTCAACATTAACGCCGGCGCTTTGACCCGGGCCAGCAATGCGTTGAATATGGCCAAGACCTTGGTCAACAA
>CAYZLU010000481.1:1704-1981 GCA_964479285.1 uncultured Planctomycetales bacterium
ACCACAGAGTATAATAATCAAGTCGGGATCGCCAATGCCAATATAGCCTTGGGCAGATCAGCAGACGAATCTCTTCAAGCCGGTAATGCGGTCGTATCATTCGATAATAATAATTATCGTAAAGGCGAAGGGCTTCCTTATGCATGGACCCTTGATTATTACAGTTCACAAGCCACTCCTATCGGAGAAAATTCTACACATGGTATTTTATCAGATTTGCAATCAGCGCCTCTTCATGGCGCACTGACCATGGGCAATTGGGCCGTGGATTTGGCCA
>CAYZLU010000482.1:0-1978 GCA_964479285.1 uncultured Planctomycetales bacterium
ATGATTTCATCAGAAATAATGTCACGAGCCTTGATCTCGCCCTTCTTATTAGCTTTGATATAAATCGTCTTGGGGGTCTTGGAATGGGAGCGCACGACCAACGCTTTGACATTAAGGACGATCTCCGTCACAGATTCCAAAACACCGGAAAGGGTGGAAAACTCATGAGATACACCTTCAATACGAATAGAGGTAACAGCGCTGCCTTCAATGGATGATAATAGTATACGGCGCATAGAATTACCCAAGGTGACGCCATATCCGCGCTCGAAAGGTTCAGCCACGAATTTACCGTAAGTATTCGTATAACTGGTTTCTTCACAATCTAAACGTTTCGGCATTTGAAAATCGCGCCATTTAACACCCATGTGGTTATCCTCCGTAGAATTTCTATTAATGGATCCCCGATAAAAGCATTCGGGGATGACTTATTCTTTTATCTGGAATACAACTCGACGACGAGCTGCTCGTTGACCGTAAACGTCACATCTTCCCGTGTCGGGACGCGCACGACCTTGATTTTCAAGTTCCCTGAATCTACCTCCAACCAGCCTGGGACCTTGCGTTCTTTAGTGGTCTCCACATTCGTCTTGATATTAGCCATGGCTTTATCATCTGTTTTAATCTCAATGACATCATTAGGTTTGACCATAAAAGAAGCAATGTTCACCCGGCGGCCATTGACTGACACATGGTTATGGCTGACAATCTGGCGGCCATCGGTGCGCGACTTGGCAAATCCACAATTGAAAAGGACACTGTCTAAACGACGTTCCAAGAATTGCAAAAGGATGTGTCCGGTAACACCTTTGGTCGCAGATGCTTTCAAAAAATAATTACGGAATTGTGTTTCCAGAACACCGTAAATACGTTTGATCTTTTGTTTTTCGCGCAATTGGACACCAAAGTTAGAAAGCTTGGCTTTCTTTAATCCATGCTGGCCGGGAGCATACTCACGACGAGACACCGCACATTTATGCGTATAACAGCGGGCACCCTTTAAAAAAAGCTTTTCGCCTTCACGGCGGCAGAGGCGACAATCTGGTCCTAAGTCACGACCCATATACTTTATTTCCTTTCATTAAACTCTAAATCCTAAATTCTAAACTCTAAACAAAGACCAGAATCCTAGACTCTAATCACCAAAACTGTTTTGATTTTTGAATTTTTGGTCATTTAAATTTGTTTAGGGTTTAGGATTTAGAGTTTAGAATTTCTCCTTTTTTTAAACTCTTCTTTTCTTGCGTGAACGACATCCGTTGTGCGGGATCGGCGTCACGTCTTTAATAGAAGTCACATGTAAACCGGCGGCCACTAAGGCGCGGATCGCTGATTCACGGCCTGAGCCAGGCCCTTTGACTAAAACATCAACACTCGTTAAACCTAATTCTTTGGCCCGACGAGCGGCATCTGTCGCCGCAATCTGGGCGGCAAAAGGGGTCGATTTTTTGGAACCATGAAAACCCACCAAACCAGGAGACGCCCAGCTGATCGTATTGCCCTGCTTATCAGCAATGGTCACAATAGTATTATTAAATGACGCTTGAATGGTCGCAATCCCGGAAGTGATTCCTTTAAGGTTCTTCTTTTTCGTTTTAACAGCCTTCTTGGCAGCTTGGCTTTGGTCTTGCTTTTGTTCAGGTTTAGTGGCCATAATTCCTTATCCTAAATAGATCATTTTTTAACGGGAGCTGCTTCTTTTTTAATGATATGTCCAACAACGGGTTTTTTGCCTTTACGGGTGCGGGCATTGGTTTTTGTCCGCTGCCCCCTGACCGGCAATCCCTTACGATGGCGGATACCTCGGTAAGTGCCGATTTCCATATGGCGGCGCACATTTTCATTGATCTCACGGCGTAAATCACCTTCAGTGACGTAATTCTTCTGGACCAAACCGGTAATGCGTGAAATTTCTTCTTCCGTTAAATCCTTGGCGCGCTTGTCCCCGCTGATTTGTGCCTGTGACAAAATTTGACGG
>CAYZLU010000483.1:0-1965 GCA_964479285.1 uncultured Planctomycetales bacterium
TTATACCGGCATTTAAATAGCACCTTGCAATCAATAGACAAGAAGGTTGCTGACGGTACTATAACCCTATCCAATGACCTTCATTTATTAGAATCTGAGGGTATTGACTATTCGGATCAAAGAAAACCTTTAAAAATCGGAGTATTGCCGCTTACTGCAAATCCTCTTAACTGGGGACATATTATGGGGCTATTGGATTTCATAGATACAGAAAATGCTAATCTTGCCGTTCTGCTTGTGCAGGGCGGCTTGTCTTATAAGGATTTGCCAGAAGAAGATCGTGTTCCGGTGGAAATAAGGCATCCACAATCTCAAAGAATTGCCCAAGCCCTATCACCTTTAATTCAATACAGTGATGTAGGAAAAAATAATGAAGCCATTGGACAATTTAATATCCATAAAATTTTGAGATTAAATCCAAACCGTAAGTTAGATGTCTATTACCTTGTTGGGAGTGAAACCCAGGATCGTGTCTACCGTGTAGTGAGGGATTTTATTCGAGCATTAAAAGAAAATACATTAAATCCCAATCATCGAATCACCTTACGTATCGCAGCTATTGGGGAATTCGGAGAAGGCTCTTTGACAAGCCATAGACTGCAAGAAATTGTTGAAGATGTTTCAAGAGAGGAACAATGGGGCGGCTCTGCAATCATGGCAAAAGTTATTCGTAAGAATGAAGAGTTGGTTGTTCATTCCGCAGTGTATCGCAAGGGTGATAGGTTGTTGGTTCCCTTTGCCATAGATCAAAATGCGCAGGAACATGGATATTATGGTTATTCGCCTGGAAGTAAACGGGAAGCTTCAGATGGTAATAAAGCGCAGCTGGTTTCCCGAGATTGGATGAAGAAAGAGAGGTGGTCTGAAGAAGATCTAAAGGCCTATGCAAGTTATGTTCGCCTACAGGCCTTCCAAATATGGAAGACTTTAAAAGGTCCTTTGTCAGGAATTTTTTCCATTTCAGATCTCTACACAGCTTTTTTTCTTAATTTCATGAGAAAAGACCAATATTTTTCTGGAGATCCGCACAGAGTTCGTTTTATTCCAAAGTCAACATCTACAGGAGCACTTTATGCTGCAGCGGGATTTGCCGGTTTTCTTGATCCTAGGCGTTTGGAAAACATCGATAGACATGATTTGCATATTGTTCCTACAAAATTTAGTTTTTCAGACGCGAGTTTATATAAATTGGGAATGTCTTTTGAGCAGGGTATTGGGATGGCTTTAGCGGCTAAGTATACGCATCAAAATTATCCTGTGGTAGTTTTTATGGGAGATGGCGCTCTTCAACTAGGCATTGATCATCAAGCAAGGTTTGCAGCCAATATGGGGTTAAATAATTTGACACTGGTAGTTGATGTCAATCAGTTGCAAAGCGCCTATAGAACAGATCATATTGATGCTAGCTGGCAAGTAGATGCAGCTGGTCAATTTGCGGCGCAGCAGCGTATTTGGGAAGCTTATGGTTGGAAGGTACTTCAAATTGATGGCCATAATTTTCATGAGATTCAAGCTGCGTACGAACAAATTGGGCAGAGTCCAAAACCTTTAGTGATTCTTGCCAAAACCGTTAAAGGAAAAGGGATTCCTTTAATGGAAGGGAAAATGGACTATAACCATAAACTTTCAGAAACAGAACTGACACAGGTAGAACATTTATTAAGGCAAGAAGTAGAATTTTGGAAAGATAAAGGAAAGGTTTTTGCATATCCTTCAGATTGGCAGGCTCCTCAAGAAAAGCCAAAGAGTAAGTTGATTCTACCTTCCATCGGATTGTCCCAGAACAGTAGTTGGGAGGGTTATTTAAAGAATTGGATCGAACAATTTATTATGCTTAATCCATCTAAGGTTGCAGTTATCAATACCGATAATCCTAAACCTTTTGGTAGGGATACTCCCATTTATTCATCTTCTCGACAATCTCCGCATATCGGCGTAGGGGTAAATGAGCGATTTGCCCTAAAT
>CAYZLU010000484.1:0-1961 GCA_964479285.1 uncultured Planctomycetales bacterium
GGAATACATAAAGGTATATCAAAAATGCTTGCTATAGGCCTTACAGGCAGCCTGGGAACAGGCAAATCAACAGTTGCCGCCATGTTCGCCAAGCGGGGGGTCAAGATCATTGATGCGGATACAGTCACCCGTGACTTATTGGCCCCAGGGAAAAAATGTGTAAAAAAGGTGGCAAAAGTTTTCCCAGGTGCTATACTTACATCCAGTACGATTAACCGCTCTGAATTGGCCAAAATTGTTTTTAATCATCCGCGTGAATTACAGAAACTCACCGACATACTTTATCCTGAGGCTCTCAAAGTAGTTAAAAGTCAGATATCCCGATATAAACATGAATCCTTTGTCGTTTTAGATGTGCCGCTGCTATTTGAATCTGGATGGGACAAAATCACTGGTACAACTATTGTGGTAAAGGCAAAGCGCTCCCAGCAGATAGAACGCGCCCAAAAGCGTTTGGGGATCACCCAAAAGGAAGTCCTGCGCCGACTAAAGAACCAAATGCCTCTTAAAGAAAAATGTGATATGGCTGATATAATCATTGACAACAGCCATGATCTGGGCCAAACGCAAACCCAAGTTGATGCGATTATTAATAGATTAGAAAAAAGAATGAGTTAAACAGGATCCATGACAAGCCCCGCCTGGCCCGATGGCCGAGCAGCGGGGTCCAGTAAGGAGAGACTCCAATGAGCAGGACAGAAACAAAACAGGAAAAAGACGATCTTAAAGAAAATGGTAATAGTGATTATAAGCCCGCCAATCCCCAAGGGAAGACGGTCCATATAGAACAGCTAAAAGACATGAAGATGGCGGAACTGACCAAGCTCGCCCGGGATATGGACATCCAGGGAGCTTCTGCCCTTAAAAAGCAAGACCTGATGTTTAAGATCCTTCAAGCTCAAGCTGAAAAAGAGGGGCTGATGTTTGGCGAAGGCACCCTGGAAATCCTTTCGGAAGGATTTGGTTTTTTAAGGAGTGCCAAATATAACTATCTGCCTTGTCCTGATGATATTTATATTTCACCTTCGCAAATCCGCCGTTTTGACCTTAAAACAGGGGACACTGTTTCTGGACAGATCCGTCCGCCCAAAGAAGGGGAGAAATATTTTGCGCTTTTGAAAGTGGAAGCAGTCAATTTTGAAAACCCTGAAAAATGCAAAGACAAGATTTTTTTTGATAATCTTACGCCTCTTTATCCTAAGGAACGCTTGAATCTGGAAACAACCCAAGCTGAAGTGTCCACCCGTATCATCAATTTGCTGACACCCATCGGCAAAGGCCAGCGCGCCTTGATTGTTGCCCCGCCTTACAGCGGTAAAACCGTTCTCATGCAAAAGATGGCCAACGCTATTGTACATAACCACCCGGAAGTCATCCTCATTGTCCTTTTGATCGATGAACGTCCAGAAGAAGTCACAGACATGCAACGGTCTGTCAAGGGTGAAGTCATTGCTTCCACTTTTGATGAACCCGCTGAACGCCATGTCCAGATAGCGGAAGTTGTCATTGAGAAAGCCAAGCGTTTGGTTGAGCATAAGCGTGATGTGGTGATCCTGCTTGACAGCATCACCCGTTTGGCCCGTGCGTATAATACTGTGGTGCCGCATTCCGGTAAAATCCTCTCCGGTGGTGTGGACTCTAATGCTTTACATAAACCTAAACGTTTTTTTGGGGCGGCCCGTAATATAGAGGAAGGTGGTTCATTGACGATTATCGCCACCTCTCTGGTGGATACCGGCAGTCGTATGGATGAAGTCATTTTCGAAGAGTTTAAAGGCACTGGCAACATGGAGCTTCAGCTTGACCGCAATCTATTTCAACGCCGTATCTATCCGGCCATTGACCTTAAGCGTTCCAATACCCGTCATGAGGAATTATTGGTACCTGAAGGTGATTTGCAGCGCGCCTGGCTTTTGCGCAAGGCCTTTAATGACCTTAATTCCGCGGAAGCGATGGAGCTT